>CAZGWZ010000032.1:0-9641 GCA_964529545.1 uncultured archaeon | reverse complement strand
CCTCCCAAACGTGTCGCTCCTGAATTCGACGTCCCATGTGTCGGATGAGTAGAAGCTCCTCTCCTCGTCCCTGTGCTGGCGGCAACGGAGCCTCGCCCTTTCCATGCCCATCTTCTCGAAGAGCTCCATCGAAGTGGCGAGGTAGTATGCTATCCATTCGCTCGTGTGCTTCTTCTTGACAAGATCGTCAGCAGTGAGCGTTATCTCCTTGTCCTGGTTACCCTTTGTTACCACGACCATCTTTTTCTTTTTGACAGAGTCAAAGTTAGCATGCTTCTTCGAGTTCTCAGGGTCCATGAAGAACTGGGCCTCGGCCTGGGAGAACTCCCTCAGCCTCACTAGGCCCTGCCTTGGGGATATCTCGTTCCTATAAGACTTTCCGAGCTGTATCACACCCATCGGAAGCTTCTTCCTTCCTATGTCGAAGAGCCTCTTGAATGGCATGTAAGTTGTCTGCGCAGTCTCCGGCCTGAGGCATCCGGTAATCTTGTTCTTGCCCGGGCCTATGTAAGTCTTGAACATGAGGTTGTAGTCGTAGGGCTCGCCGAGCGCGCCCTTGCACTTGGGGCACTTGACATCATTCTTCTTTATGCTGTCCATGACCTGCTTCATGGTCATGCCGTCCGTGGCCTTGCCCGTCTTCTCCTGAAGGAGATGGTCAGCCCTGTACGGCTCTCCGCATTTCTGGCATTCGACGTTCATGTCCGTGAAGGACTCCACATGGCCGCTTGCGACCCACGGGTCCTCGGGCGTGAGAATTGGTGCCTCTACGAGGAGGCAGCCCTCCTTGTTCACGTAATGGTCCCTTATCATCTTCTCTATCCTAAGCTTGAGGAGCGCGCCGAGCGGTCCATATGTGTAGAAGCCGCCGCAGCTGCCATATATCTCAAACGACGGCCAGAAGAAGCCCCTCCTCTTTGCTATGTCGAGTATGCTGGGTTCGTTCATAATTAAACATGAAGTAGTGTTTATTTATAATTTCAAGGAAGCGGCATTATTTCACTCAGGTTCATGCTCTCGTTTATGGCTTCGCCGACCTCGTCAAGCGAATCGTATGCGGGTTCGCTCAGGTTCTTAAGCGTCTCTGCCACGTCTTCTGGGAGCTCCCTGTAGACGGTGTCCTTGTACTGGTCTATCTTGTCAGTGAGGTGGGTGTTGGCATGAGCCACGACAGGGATGCTTAGGAGAAGGAACACGGCTATGACGGTCGGGAATATCACAAACTCAAGCGAGAACCACTTCATCAGATGGAACCTCTTGCCTACGGTGAGGCTGAAGACTATTATGCCGAAGGAGAACGCGAGGAGCAGCGCAAGCGGGAGTGCGAACCTGTAGAGCACAACCGAGAGCGCGTATGACAGGAGAGCGCCACCTCCAAGCGGCGCCAGGACGTACTTGTTCTTTCTTATCATGCTCCCCTTGAACCGGAACTTGTATATTATGTAGATGCTTGCGTATGCTATCGAAAAGGTAAGTATTATCCAGAACGGGAACTCTGAAAGGTTGCTTGTGAAGGCGAACCATCCGGTGGAGAACTTTATAGTCTCTATCGCGGTCATGTTCAAGGCTGTGGCGGGTATTATCCTCTTGAGCCTCACGCCGGGAGCGGAATGGAGGAAGTTGAGTACAAGCAGCGCGATATTCAGCAGGAAGAACCAGAAGTTAACGTATAACGTGAGCGACAGCCCCGCGATGGTGAGAAGGACGGCCGTCACCTTTGCCGTTCGCATGCTTATGGCCCCGCTGGCTACGAGCTTCCAGTGCCTCTTGTCCTTGTCCTTCATGTCCTCGTCATAGTCCATTATGTCGTTGTAGAAGTACACTGCAGAGTATGACAGGAGGAAGCCGAGAAGCGATATGGCAAGTATCGTGACATCGAATGTGAAGAACGTGAGCCAGTAAAGCACGAAGCCGAGCAGGAACTGTATGGCGTTCTTTGGAAGGCTCACCGTTACGCTGTTATAGAACAAGTTCCTTGGAGTCATGTATCCACCTCGTGCTGGAATACTTACCTCTTGTCCGAGCCTTTTTAAATTGTTTTCCGGTCAGGAATATAAACGAATCCGTGCCGGAAGCGTGTTCATTATTCGTTTTCGGATTAAAAGTTAAAAGCCCGAAAAGAATATTTATACCATCGGTTGACATTTGGGATTGTGATTTTCATATACAGGCTTACTAAAGAGGGCAAGAAGTACCTGAGGATAGGCCTTCCTGAGGAGAGGCTAGTAAAGATCGTAAAGACGTCCGCTCCTCTGGTTGATGCGAGGAAGAAGGTGGAGGACTTCTCAATAGGACTCTCCTGGGCGAAGAAGAACGGATGGATAATGATAGAGAAGGGGAAGATAGCCGTAGTCAAGAAGCCATCATCCTCGGACGAGAGGAATGCATTGGAGGCTGTGGATTCCGGAAAGGATGTCAAGGAGAGCCTTCTGAAGGTTCTCCTGAGCAGGAACCTCGTAATCAAGGAGAGGGAAGGGAGTGTCAAAAAGGCTTCAATGCTTATTGGTAAAGAGGTGACAGGACTCAACACCGACCTCATAAAGACTGGCATGTGGAGGAAGGTGAAGCTCAGGCCATACAACGTCGGGGCAAAGGGCGAGAAGGTCTATCCGGGGAAAAGGCAGCCTTATAACAGGTTCCTGATAAATGTAAGAAGGAAGCTCGTCGAGCTCGGCTTCAAGGAGATGACAGGGCCGACGATAGAGACCGAGTTCTGGAACTTCGACGCGCTTTTCCAGGCTCAGAACCACCCTTCAAGAGACTGGACCCAGACATACACGCTCAGAAGCCCTAAGCACGGCAAGCTTCCAGCGAAGAGGATAGTTGATAACGTGAAGGCCGCCCACGAGAATGGCGGAAAGACCGGAAGCAAGGGATGGGGATACAAGTGGGATCCAATGAAGGCTGCACAGCTCATGCCGAGGGCCCATGGCACAGCGCTTTCGGCGAGGCAGCTTGCGAAGGGCGTGGAGGTCCCGGGGAAGTACTTCGCCATAAAGAGGTGCTTCAGGCCGGACGTTATAGACGCAACCCACGGGGTCGAGTTCAACCAGTGCGAGGGCATAATAATAGACGGGTCAATGACATTCGACAAGATGCTCGGGATGCTCAAGCTCTTCGCGCTCGAGGTCGCCGGTGCCGAGAAGGTGAGATTCTATTCCGACTACTACCCCTTCACCGAGCCCTCAGTCCAGCTTTCTGCAAAGCATCCTGAGCTCGGCTGGATAGAGTTCGCGGGAGCTGGCATATTCAGGCCGGAGCTTACCGAGCCTCTGGGCGTGAAGGAGCCAGTGCTCGCGTGGGGCCTTGGTATAGACAGGCTTGCGATGTGCAAGCTGGGTATAAGCGATATCAGAAACCTTTTCAGCCAGGACATATCTTGGCTTAGAGAACAGAGGGTGACGGTTTAGGTGATTTGATGCCGACGATTGAAGTAAGCTACGAGGACCTGCAGATGCTTGTGGGAGAGCACATACCACTCGATGTGCTCCAGGAAGAGGGGATAATGTATGCCAAGGGTGAAGTGGAAGAAATAGAAGGAGAGATGCTCAAGCTTGACATGAAGGACACGAACAGACCGGACCTCTGGAGCGCTGAGGGTGTCGCAAGGGAGCTTGCCGGCAGATATGGCCATTCGAAGGGGCTTCCAAAGTACGGCACGAAGCCTTCGGGGCTTGTTGTGAAGGTTGACAGGAAGCTCGCCGGAATAAGGCCGCTTACCGTCTGCGCTGTCGTAAGGAACATAAAGATAACCCCGGAGGTGCTGTCTCAGATGATACAGCTCCAGGAGAAGATTGCGATAACGTTCGGCAGGAACAGGAAGGAGGTTGCCATAGGAGTATATGATTATCATAAGATAAAGTCTCCGATAAGGTTCACGTCCGTCAAGCCTGACGGCATAAAGTTCGTGCCGCTTGAATTCGACAGGGAGATGACGCCTGCAGAGATACTTAAGAAGCACCCGAAGGGTCTCGAGTACAGACACCTGATGGAAGGGCTGAAGGAATATCCGATATTCGTAGATGCCGCAGGCGAGGTTCTCTCCATGCCGCCCATAATAAACTCCGACCACACAGGAAAGGTCACTGGCTCAACCAGGGACGTCTTCATAGAATGCTCAGGCTTCGACTTTAAATTCCTCATGCCCGCGCTCAACACGATTGTCGCGGCACTTGCTGACAGGGGCGGGGAGATACAGACGGTGAAGGTTGAGTATCACGACGGGACAAGGGTCACGCCTGACCTCAGGCCAAAGAAGGCGGTGGTGGACTACGAATATGCGAAGGGTATAATGGGAATACCTGTCTCAAAGAAGGAGATGTGCAGCCTTCTTGAGAAGGCGAGGTACGACGCCAGTATGAACGGGAATAAGATATCTGTAAGCTATCCGGCATACAGGCAGGACATAATGCACCAGAGGGACGTCATAGAGGACATTCTGATATCTTACGGTTACAACAGGATAGAGCCCGTGGTCCCGAGGCTCCCGACCATAGGTGGAGTCATTGAGATCGAGTCCTTCTGCGACGCCGTTGCAGAAGTCATGGTAGGCCTCGGCTTCCAGGAGGTTCTGTCTTACATGCTCACTAACAAACCAAGCCTCTTCGACAAGATGAACATAGGAAAGACCAATGTTGTGGAGATAGAGAACTTCGTCTCATCTAACTGGTGTGTCTTCCGCAACTGGCTGCTTCCAGGCAACATGGAGTTCCTCTCCAGGAACCTCCACAGGGAGTATCCTCAGAGCATCTTCGAGATAGGAGACGTGATAATCCCCGACGATAAGCAGGAGACGATGTCAAGAGACGAGAGGAGGATGTCGGCATCCGTCTGTGCAAGCAGGACGGGCTATGAGCACATGTCGAGCATGGTCGACGCTCTTATGAGGACGATTGGAATCGGATACGAGCTGTCGCCTGCCGAAAATACGACATTCATAAAGGGTAGGACAGCCGAGATAAAGTCAGGCGGTAAGGTAGTTGGCGTGATAGGCGAGGTTCATCCCAAAGTCCTGAACAACTGGCATATGGAGAATCCCGTGGTATCGTTCGAACTCAACCTGGACGCTGTTTTCTCTCTTACGAAGAAATGAGTTCTTACTTGAGCCAGGAGAACATCCTGTGGCTTATTCCGGTCTTGGCCTTGTAGTCTTCCCCTATGAGCCTTGCCGCAATCTCCATTATGTGCTGGGATGCGGGGGAGTTGGGGCTGTGGGTTATTATAGGCTGCTTCTTCGAAAGCGCCTTTGACATGTTCTTGTCCTCAGGCACCTTGCCAAGCAGGGGCACTTCAAGGAACTCCTCCACAGATGCCGGGGAGAACTCATGCTTCTTTCCACTGACTCTGTTCACGATCACTCCCAGGTTGTGGGTCCCATACTTCTGTGCGAGGTTGCCGAGCTTCAGTGCGTCTGTGAGCGCCGGAAGCTCCGGGTTCGTCACAGTTATCAACTCGTCCGCGGCCTCGAGAGCTGCAAGGGCCTCCTTTCCGAGACCTGCAGCGGAATCGACAAGTATGAAGTCACAGCTTCCGACAAGCTTGTAGAACACGTCCACGAGTTCGTGGGAGTCTGCAAGCCTCAGCTTCTTCAGTGATATGTCAGCCGGCAGCACAGTGAACCCTGAAGGATGATAGTAGAGCGCGTCGTTGAGTCTCGCATTACCGTTCAGGACATCCTGAAGAGTCACGGGATAAAGAGGAATGCCGAGATGTATGCCGAGGTTTGCGGTCGTGAGGTTGCCGTCGACAGCGATGACGGACTTCTTGAAGCCTGCAAGCGCGGTCGCGAGGTTTGATACTAAGGTGGTCTTTCCGACACCGCCTTTTCCGCTTGCTATAGTTATGATACGCGTCATAATAACCAATTATTTTACCCGGAGACTTTTTTAATGTTTTGTTTTTACCCTTGGTTGTTGTATCACTATTGATTAGTAGTTTTATAAATTTAACACGCGGGAATGAGTAAGTAGCGGACCCGGAGGGATTTGAACCCACGACCTTTAGCTTAGGAGGCTACCGCTCTGTCCAAACTGAGCTACGGGCCCTTGTTTTCCAACTTTGTTCACAGTAAAGATAAGTAAGGGGTTATTAAAATTTAAAAAAGGACGATACGGCCCGGAAGACGCCAAACAGCATATCTGATATCTGCATGAGGATGTTATCGCCTGACACGGACATGCCTGTGAATTCAGGCTCATCAGTCATATTTTTCTGGTTATCGTAGGACAGGTTCTCTTCCTCAAGCACGCCGCTTATCAGGGTCATGTTCTGCTCTGTCGTTGCATTCTCTTCTTCACGCACGGGCTCTGTGACGTTCACAGACATCGTCAAGTCCTCCTTTTCATCTCCGTATTTCAGCCTCACCCTGAAGCTGTAGACACCGGGACTGGTGTCATCAGCTATCCTGTTCTCAAGCGTGAGCCTCTTAATCCCGCCGGCATTGAGGCTGAAGTCGGCACTGTTCGCTGTCCATGTCTTCTTCCATGACGTGCCGTCATTGCCCATAGATACGCATCTGCTCCCGTTGAACGCGTATGAGTACATAGAGAAGTCCATGGATTCTGAAAGCACGTTCTTCACCATGACGGATGTGCGCATAGTAGATCCGGCAGCCACTTTATTCTGGAATTCCTCCAACTCGATGAACTCTGATTTTTCTTCGGTGGGCGGGGATGGCGGGCTTGTCCCGCAGTTGCAGGAATTGTCGCATTCGGTTTTTTCACATTTATCGCACTCAGGACAGCACTTGCCGTTGCTTCCGCTGACCGTGACATTGAACATGGATTCAGATATGACGTCTCCTGTGACATTCTCATATACCCTTACCTTTCCGGTATATGTGCCGTCCTGATATTCGCCGTCGCAGTTGTCCTTGATTATCATGGGAGTGTAGACCATTATGCTTTCTCCTGCCTCGTACCCGTCCACGGGCAGCACTGCATCAGTATCATTTATGTGCGAATGGATGGTGTCCCCCTTCATGTCGGATGTTATCCATTTGGGCTTGTAGACGTATGCGATGACCATCAAGGGAGGCACGTGGTTTCCGGGGTTTATTGTGGATTTAACGTTCACGATGTCGCCAAACCTGACGGGAGTTTCAGGGCATTCCGTGTCTATCGTGAGGTCGCCGAAGTCATGGAACCCCGTTATGACCAGGTCAGTGCATTCGGTCGCCAGCTCTGTGCCATTGGCTTTGACATATGCGCATGCGCTGAACGTCTCGGGCCCGTCGGTCTCGATGTCGCAGGGGACGTCCCACGTGCACGACATATCCTCGCTTGAGTTTTCTTCCAGGTATGTTGCACCGCATTCCGCATTGTAGGAACCGATGACTATGGACACATTCAGGTATCCTGCAAGGCACTCACTCTCTATCGTCAGGTTAAAATTGACCGGGTCACAAAATGATACCTCCTGCGGGTGCACAGTGAGGCATGACATGTTTATGCAGTTTTCAGTCCCTGCATCTGGACAGTCGTTTTCAGAGCCCGGGGTCTCCTCCGTGATAATCCATTCACCTTCGCATAGCGAAACGGATTCGTTCCTTCCGGTGACGCCGTAAGATACGTGATCGAGCGCAATGCTGCCATTGATGACGTATATTGTGTCCCCGTTGTCGTTCATCCACTTGGACGTGGCCCCAAGATCTATCACGGGCGATGTGCAATTGAACGCCTGGCAGAATTCTGAAGCGTTGTTTGCAAGCACGGCCTTCCCGCCGGGGACTAATGTGCCGTACAGGCTGTAGTAGTGATAGCTCACGTTGTCGGTAACCTGGATGGACGAGAGGTTTACGGTGGTATCGCACGAGCTTTCGATCTCGATCCACTCATGGCCGGGCTCTTCGGTGTTCGGATAGACCTCGCTTATCGTTATGCATCCAGATGCCTGGTCTGTGCAGGTTAACGATATTATGCATATTGCAGCAAGGCAGCAGAGCGTACTGAATGAAAATTGCATATTTTTCAATTTGACCTGAAGAAATTTAATGCTAACTACGTTTAAACATAGGCGTCAGAACACGATTCGGTTTCTATTCATCGGACCTGCATTCGCTGCACATCCACCGGTTTCCCACCTGCTCAAGCTCGTCTGAGTAACCTCCGCAGTCCTCGCACAGCCCCGAAATAGTCTGTCCCGATGACGGCACGAGCCCTATCCTGTTCTTGAGCTTCTCAGACATTATCTCTATCAGCTCTGGCGATATTAGGAGTATCTCCTTGTCCGCTAGTATGCCCTTGAGCTTTCCGTTCTCTATCACAGGCACCCTTTTGACACCGTTCTTCACCATGAACTTGGTTACCTGAAGTATGTTGTCGTTTGGCCTAACCGAGACCATCTTCTTCCGGTTCTTTATTTTGTTCTTCTTGAAGTCGGATATCTTTACCTTGCTAGGGTCTAGCCCCCTTGCGACTACTGTGGTGACGTCGGATTCCGTTATCATGTCTATGGGCTCGTCACCGTTCTTGACGACCACAAGCGAACCGACCCTGTTGTTGGTCATTATCTTCGCTATGTCTGCTACAGTCTGGTCAGGGGATACGGTTATTACCGCCCTTTTCATGATTTCCTTTACCTTTACCATATGACCACCTCCGCAACGGTTAATTATTGAAATCCCGGTTTAAATATGACGAAAAACAAGAGTAAATCATATAGTTTTTAGTCACTAATAAGGAGTGAATGATAAGTAAAGGTTTAAAAACCTTTCTGTCATAATAATACATAAATTGTGATTATGATGAAGCTGATGATAGTTTCGGTTATAATCGTTATGGCTGTAGCCTTTGGGCTTTTCCTGAGTTCGGGCGCATACGGCGGCTTCTTCTCCGCTTTCATCCAGTCATCTTCTGACGCTTACAGCGACGCGCAGCTTACTGGAGATAATGCGGATTCCGATGACGTAGGCTTCACTATAAAGATGGGTTCTAGGTCTGGTGGCGTCGCTTCAACCACAGATGACGATTCACCTGAAGACGAGGACGAGACCGTTGTGGAAGAGGAGGAGAACGAGACCGACAACACACCACTTGTTACATACACAGGAACTACGAAAAAGAAGAGTAAGGATAGTGATGGAGATGACGGCAATAATAATGACAATCCGGGAGAAGAGGTGAAGACGACTGTCACCGTGCAGCCACCGCAGACCACGGCTGATGCCAATTCAACTTTCACTGTAAGCGTCGAAATAGATACAGAGGATGCTGTCTATGCCGCGGCGATAAGGCTTTCATTCGACAGTTCGGTGCTCGAGGCACTGTCTGTCACTACCGGAGACTTCCTGAATAGCGATGGGCAGAGTACATGCCCTGGCGGTATTATGGAGGTCACCGATATTGAGGACGGGCTCGTCTCGTATGACACCACCAGGTGCCAGGCGAAGTCTGGATCTACAGGAAGCGGCACGATGTTCGAGGTGGAGTTCAAGGCCATAGCGGCGGGAAGCTCTGACCTGACGCTTCAGAGTGTGAAGCTTTTCGATTACGACGAGCTGAGTGAACTTGAGTTTGAGGCAGATGGGGGCAGTGTCAATGTACAGTAAGCTTTTCGGAGCCTCAATCAGTATATTTTTGGCGGTTATTATGCTAACTTCCAGCGCATCTGCCGCTGCGAGTCCGCTGAAGGCCCTCATAGTA
>CAZGWZ010000031.1:0-9959 GCA_964529545.1 uncultured archaeon | reverse complement strand
TGTTTCCTTCTCATCCTTTATTATCCCGTGCAGCATCAGCGCGTCCTTCTTCACTTCCACTATCCTTCTTACCCGCTCTTCAAAGTTTCCGTTCACGAGGTCGCTTATCCTGATAGCTTCGGTCCTTCTCACCTTGTCGGAATAAGCCGGCCCTATGCCCCTTCCGGTCGTTCCTATCTTGTCTGCGCATCTCATCTTCTCCCTTGAGGTGTCGAAATCCCTGTGGTATGGCATTATGACATGTGACCTGTCGCTCAGGTATAGCTTCGGGTTGAGGCCCTTGCCCTTGAGCGTCTTTATCTCGGAGATCAGCACCCTTGGGTCGACCACCATCCCGTTTCCCATGACGACCTTCTTCTTCTGGATGGTGCCTGATGGTATGAGGTGGAACTTGTACTTCTCGTCACCTATAACCACCGTGTGGCCGGCGTTGTTGCCGCCGTTGTAGCGCACGACGATGTCGTAATCGCTTGCAAGAAAATCTACAATCTTTCCCTTTCCCTCGTCGCCCCACTGGCAACCCACGACGACCAGCGTGTTGTCATCTTTTCCTTTCAGAACAATCCCAAATATTCTTGTCTTACTTATTTATAATTGTTTCTGCACTGTGTTTCAGGAAATCTTTCTCAGTTCTTCCATGTGTCGTACCCTCTTCTCGAGGAGCTCGGCCTTCCCTATGTCCTCTCGGTGGAAGACCTTACCCTTCACTGCGTTTATCGCGTTCTCCACAATCCTCTCGGCCTCTGCTATCTCGTCTGCTATACCGACGAAGCCTACTGCTCTTGAGGTGGTCATGTAAAGACCGTCTTCCCTCTGGTCGACGGACGAGTGGAATATCAGGGCATTGGTGTTCTTTCCGCCGAGCTCTATCTTCTGGTTCGCAACCGGGTTCTTCGGGTACCCCTCCGGGACGACGTATTTGCATACGGTGGCCTTCGGCTCGAACTCGAGGTTTATCTTGCTGAGAGTCCCGTTTATCACTGCCTCGCAGACTGAAACGAAGTCCGTCTTCATTATCGGGAGCACGTTCATCGCCTCGGGGTCGCCGAACCTTGCGTTGTACTCCAGGAGCTTGGCGCCGTCACTTGTTAGCATGAAGCCTGCATACATTATCCCTTTGTACTCCTTTCCTGTCTCCTCCCTGATGGCATCGCACGTCATCTGCACTATCTCCTCGGCGTTCATGACGTCCTCCTTTGTGAGGAACTGTAGAAGATGGTTTGGAAGCGAGTACGAGCCCATTCCTCCGGTGTTAGGTCCGTTGTCCCCGGGAAGCAGCCTCTTGTGGTCCTGCACAGGCGGCATGGCCTTTACGACCTTGCCGTCTGAGAAGCACATCAGCGAGAACTCCTCGCCCTCTATCTTCTCCTCGACTATGACGGAATCATGCTTTTCAAGGACTTCCCTGCAGTATTCCACTGCTTCGTCCGCGTTCTTCAGGTGCTCTCCGGACACCATGACACCCTTGCCTCCAGTGAGCCCGTCGGGCTTCACTACGAACTCTCCGTGGAGCTCATCATCGATGAATTCCTTGACACCTTCGGTTGAGGAGAATTTCTTGAACTTTATGTTTGCTGGGATGTTGTACTTATCGAGCAGCTCCCTTGTGAAACTCTTGCTGGTCTCGAGCCTTGCCAGGTCCTTTGTCGGCCCCAGGGACTTCACTCCCAGAGTCTCCAGAAAGTCAACGACCCCCGCGTTCAGCGGGTCCTCCGGGCCTATAACTGCGAAGTCTGGCTTGGTATCCTTGACGAATCCAGACAGCGCGTCGAAGTCGTTCAGGTTCGCTATCTTGAATGCTTTGGCCATCGACGCCATCCCGGGGTTCCTGGACTTCATGAAGAAGTACAGCTCCGGCTTCTGCGGGCTCCTTGCAAGGGCATATGCTATCGCATGCTCCCTTGCGCCATTGCCTACCACGAGAACCTTCTTCATGCGAGCCACTACAATGATTGTCTCTGGATGTTATAAAAATCTTTTGAATACGGAGTAATTCTCCATGTTCCGTGGCATGGTGTGCCGCGGCGATTTTCTGCAACCTTTTAATAATAGTTCTTATAAAAATAGTATGGCCGCAGAAGTGCATGATGAGTGCGGCGTTGCCGCAGTATCGCTCAAGGATAACAATGCACCCATGAGGCTGTACCGGCTACTTCTCGACATGCAGAACCGTGGCCAGCTGAGCGCGGGCATAACGACCTTCAATGATAAGCGGCCTCAGAGGATAGACACACACAAGGACCTGGGCACAGTGAACGAGGTCTTCAGGACGAGGCACAACGGCCAGACACAGGACATTTTCAAGAGATACTCGGGAAACAAGGGAATAGGCCATGTCAGGTATGCCACGTGCGGTGAGGAGGGCAAGGCGCTCGCGCAGCCTTTCGAGCGTCACCACGGAAAAACTTGGAAGTGGTTCTCGGTAGGGTTCAACGGCAATCTCTCAAATTTCGCAGAGCTTAGAAGGGAGCTGCACAAGTCTCAGTATTACATGGTTCACAACACTGATACGGAGGTTCTGATGTACGAGATCATGCGTGCCCTCTGGGGCAAGGTGAAGCCGGACCTCAAGGAGGTCTTCAGGACTGTTACTTCAAAGTTCGACGGCGCCTATAACATAGTGTTCCTCAACGCCGATGGTGACATCGTGGTGCTTAAGGATCCGCTCGGCTTCAGGCCGCTTTCCTACACTATAGACGGCGGCGAGGTCATAGCGGCGTCCGAGAGCAACGCGCTTGTCAATTCCGGACACATGAAGTTCAAGCATCTCGAGCCAGGGACTATGATGACAATAAACAACGGGCATGTGGACATAGAGAGGTTCGCTGACAAGAGCAAGCGCAAGGCTCACTGCATGTTCGAGTGGGTTTACTTCTCCAATGTCGGCTCTGTAATAGAGGGAAGCCCCGTGTACACGGTAAGAAGGAAGCTCGGGATAGAGCTTGCGAAGATGGAGACGCTCGATGTAAAGGACAATGACGAGTACGTTGTCATATTCGTGCCATCTTCATCGGCACCCGCGGGTTCGGGGTATGCGGAGAAGCTCGGGATGCCTCTGAAGGAGGGTCTTGTGAGGAACAGGCATGTCGGAAGGACGTTCATAGACGGCAAGAACAAGAGGGAGAACGAGGTCGAGCTCAAGTTCACGATACTTCGCGAGGTCACATACGGAAAGAAGCTGATAGTAGTGGATGACAGCATAGTCAGGGGCAACACCAGCAAGAAGCTTGTCAAGTTCCTCAAGGAGAGCGGCGGCGCAAAGGAAGTGCACCTCAGGATATCATGCCCTCCGATAGTGAGCCCCTGCTTCTACGGGATAGACATGTCGACTTTCGACGAGCTGATAGCTGCAAGGAACGTCAAGGATCCGGTGGCCGGAATGACCGAGGCTGAATGCAGAAGGATAGCAAAGGAGATAGGCGCAGACTCCCTCATATACAACACGATTGACAATCTCATCAAGGCGATAGGTCTTCCCGTCAAGGACCTCTGCATGGCATGCCTCAACGGCGACTACCCGACGATGTGCGGGAGCATCACATGCAGGAAGGCCGCCGAGAACTCGAAGAAGATGATATGCAAGAGGGCTTACGAATAAGTCCTAAAGATTTATCGGTGTTTTATTCGCATGCTGCCGGCGTAAGTCGAGAAATCGTAATCTAATCCGGGAAGGCCCGTGCCGAATATAGTCTCTATTATTTCATGGTCACGTGGCTTTTCGTTTTTCAGTAGTATGCCGTCGTCCTCTATCCTGTACATGCAGGAGCCTTTTATGCACGCAGGGATATTCTTCGGCTCTGCGATTATGGGGATGTTAACGGACCTGTATCCTACTTTTGTCCCGCTTTTCCATTTTGGCACGAGCCTGTCGGTGAATTTTTGCTTTCCAGTCTTGTACTTCCCAAGTTCTTTTTTGAGTTCCTTTTCGAGGGCATGCATCGTCAGTGACCCCATGTCAACCTTGAATATGTCTTTGAGCTCATTTTTGTGGAAAAAATTATGCCCCGTCATATACATCGGCTCTATCGGATTGCCATGCCTTAGTGCGCTGTTTATAATCACGGCTTTCTCGTATTTCTCGGGAAGTGTGTCCGGCATGTCCTTTCCGTATATCGGGACATCTACTAAGTTCTCAATGAAACCATAGGTTGTAGAGTGCGAGCCTGTTATGAAGACGTAATTCTTGCCGTCGAATTCCAACTGGAACGCAAGGCCGTCCATCAGACCCTTTTTGCAGCCTATGTCGTCATTCTCGATTAACACTGTATCGTATTTCATAGACGGGAATTGTAAGTTAGTTTTATAAGGGGGTACTTCCCGTTCTGGACAGAAAACAAATCATATAAATAATCCTCGCAGTAAGATAATATGAGCAAACAAGTCGAAAAGGGTCTAATTGTAGGCATTTCGCAGATGTCTGACGGTGAGCTTGAGAAGTTTATGAAGAAGAACGGGGTATCGCTAACCCTGGACGAGATACGGATGATATCCGGAAAGATTGGCAGGGACCCGACGCTCACAGAGATTCACATATTCAACACGGAGTGGAGCGAGCACTGCTCATACAAGTCCAGCAGGAATCTTCTGAAGCTTCTTCCCACGTCCGGACCCACCGTCATACAGGGCCCCCAGGAGGATGCCGGAATAATAGAGATTGCGAAGGTCAACGGAGACAGGTATGGCGTCGTCATGGCCCACGAAAGTCACAACCATCCGAGTCAGGTCGTCCCCTACGAGGGCGCTGCGACCGGCGTCGGCGGCATAATAAGGGATGTCCTCTGCATGGGCGCAAAGATCGTGGCTGTAGCCGACTCCCTCAGGTTTGGCAATCCCTTCGGGAAGTTCTCAAACAGGTGCAGATACATATCGAATGCCGTGGTCGACGGCATAGCCGGATACGGAAATCCAGTCGGCATACCCAACCTCGCAGGCGAGATATACTTCAATGATTCATTCGACGACAACTGCCTTGTCAACGTCGTATCGCTCGGCGTCGTAAAGGAGAGCGAGATAATCCACTCGAGGGCCCCTGAGGGCGCAGACGGATATGACATAGTCATCGTGGGCAAGGCAACGGACAATTCCGGTTTCGGCGGTGCGGCATTCGCATCGCTCATACTTGACGAGGAGGACAGCGAGCAGAACAAGGGTGCGGTCCAGGTACCTGACCCGTTCCTTAAGAATGTGCTGATAAGAGCCACTCATGCAGTCTTCGATGAGGTCAGGAAGAAGAAGATAAAGGTGGGATTCAAGGACATGGGCGCGGGCGGGATAATGTGCTCGAGCTCGGAGCTTTGCGATTCCGCGGGTTACGGCGCCGACATAGACCTCGACAAAGTCCACACGTCGATGAAGGTACCTCCCTATGTCATAGCCTGCTCAGAGACCCAGGAGAGGTTCACGTGGATAGTGCCTCCGAGTTTCACCAAGAGGATACTTCAGATATACAACGAGGAGTTCGAACTCCCGAACGTCGCCGAGGGCGCCAGGGCGTCTGTTATAGGCAAGGTCACAAAGGACAGGTCCTACATTATGAGACATGAGGGCAAGGTCCTCTGCGATGCGCCGGTGAATGAGATAACCTCGGGAATAAGGTACGACAGGAAGTACAAGGATCCCAAGAGGAGTTTCACAGAACCGGACATAACGGAGCCTTCCGATTACGGCAAGATTATACTCAAGGTCCTGTCGCACCCGGACGTCGCATCCAGGATGAGGGTGTTCAAGCATTACGACACCGAGGTGCAGGGCAACGCCGTCATAAGGCCAGGTGAAGCGGATGCCGGCGTCATGGCCCCCATAGAAGGCCATCCTGCAGGAATCGCTTTGTCTACGGACTCGAATCCCAGATATGCGAGGATAGACCCGTACTGGGGCGCAGCCGCGGCTGTCGCGGAGGCCATGAGGAACGTCGCGGCCGTAGGAGCGACGCCTTATGGCATGACTGACTGCCTCAATTACGGCAACCCGGAGAAGCCCGAGTCCTTCTGGCAGTTCCGACAGGGCATACTCGGGATAAAGGAAGCAGCGGAGAGCATATGGCTCAAGGGTCATAAGGACACGCCGGTGCCGTTCGTTTCTGGAAATGTAAGCTTCTACAACGAGTCCGCTACAGGAAAGTCGGTGGACCCTTCAGCGGCAATCGCGTGCGTCGGCATGCTTGATGATTACGGGAAGGCAATAACCATGAAGATAAAGAAGGAAGGGAGTGGGCTCTACATACTTGGCAAGAGGAAGGACGAGCTTGGAGGATCCGTGTTTTACGACATGCACGGAGAGCTTGGAGCGAACGTGCCGAAAGTCGACTTCAAGGCCGAACGCGGCATGATATATTCGGTGATAGACATTATAGGCAAGGGCCTTGCTCTGAGCTGCCATGACATATCGGAAGGGGGAATCGCAGCTTGCGCTTCGGAGATGATTCTGGGAGGCGAGGCCGATGGTAGGATCGGGGCAGAGGTATCATTGGATGATATCGATAATGGCCTGACGGCCGATAAGGTGCTGTTCAGTGAGAGCAGCGGGTTCATGATAGAGATTCCTTTCAGTAATGAGACGGAGGCTATCGAAATCTGCAGGAAGAACGGAGCTGAGCTAATCAATGTGGGAAAGACCGGAGGCTCGTCTCTTGTTATAAAGATGTCAGGCAAGGAAGTCGCGGATGTACCGATAGATGACCTGAGGAAATCATGGACGGGCGGCCTTTTGGAGGCGATGAGATGAGTAACAATGTAGCTGTCATAATGTTTCCAGGAAACAACTGCGAAGAGGAGACAGCGAGAGCATGCAGGGCAGCCGGCATGCAGGCGGACATACTGAGATGGAACACAAAGGAGGATCTCGGCTCTTACGACGGATTCGTTCTCCCGGGCGGATGGAGCTACGAGGACAGGATAAGGGCAGGCGTCATAGCGTCAAAGGACAGTGTGATGAAGACCATCAAGAAAGAGGCAGCTAAGGGGAAACCCGTCCTCGGTATATGCAACGGAGCCCAAGTCCTTATAGAGTCGGGTTTGGTCCCTGGCATAAAGGACAAGCTTCAGATGGCGCTCGCATCTAACATCAATCCCTTCGTCTCCGGATTCTACTGCACATGGGTCAGGATAAAGAGCACCTCTGACAAGGGAAGATCGGCCTTTACGAGGATGACGGAGAAAAGTGATGCAATAATGATACCTATAGCTCATGCTGAAGGAAGGTTCACAACGAAGGAGCAGGGCCTCATGGAGAGATTGGAGGATAGCGGTCAGCTAATATTCAGGTACTGCGATTCCGATGGCTGTGTCTCAACGGATTTCCCTGTGAATCCGAACGGGTCCGTTATGAGCGTAGCAGGCATATGCAATCCCGAGGGCAACGTGCTTGCCATGATGCCGCACCCGGAGAGGGCGTCCTGGAACGGGCAGGTGCCGGGCTTCGAGGCGAGGTCGTTCAAAGACATGAGCTCTCCAGGACCGGGAATGTGCATATTCATGTCCATGGCAGACTACATCGAAAAGGAGGGGAAGAGATGGAGATAGAGATGACGGTCAGGCTTGTTATACCGGACACCACAGCACTCACCGCATTCCATGCCATAGAGAAGATGGGCATAAAGAATGTTAGGAAACTCTCCCGCGAGGACTACTACAGGTTCGGCTGCGAAGGGGATTTTAAGAAGCTGTCGGCTGAACTCGGTAAGACTGACATCATAGTTAACGCTAACAAGCACCGTTATACAGCCAGG
This sequence comes from uncultured archaeon, assembly GCA_964529545.1. GTDB lineage: Archaea > Aenigmatarchaeota > Aenigmatarchaeia > QMZP01 > JAFGSV01 > JAFGFG01. Next base: position 2,233 of record CAZGWZ010000031.1, on the reverse strand, counting down.
CGTTCCGGCGAGCCGATGGGAAATGGATTCCAGGGACTTAAGACGTTCCATGTCATCGTTCACGACACCGATGGAGATTTCTCGGGGCTGCTGTCGACTCTTAGGGACAGGCTAGGATTCAAGGGCATATCTTCGGTTGAGAAGGGCGTTTTGTGGTCTCTGGGTATGGAAGCCTCTTCGGAAAAGGAAGCCGAGAAGACCGCAAGAGACGTAGCCGAGGGGTTGCTTTCAAATAAACATTACCAATCATATAATTTAATCGGTGGGAAATGATGAAGACTACATACAAGGACGCGGGCGTGGACATAGACGAGGCGAACAGGTCCAACTCCCTCATAAGGGAGCACGTCAGGAGGACGTTCGACAGGAGCGTCATCACAGACATGGGCGCATTCGCAGGTGCAGTGAGTCTCGACAAGGCCAGGAAATGCAAAGACCCTGTGCTCGTCTCAAGCATAGACGGCGTCGGTACTAAGCTTATGATAGCATCCAGGATGAACAAGTGGGACACCATCGGAAAGGACATAGTCAACCACTGCGCAAACGACATACTCGCAATGGGCGCAGAGCCTCTCTTCTTCCTCGATTACGTCGCAACGGAGAAGCTCAGGGCCGAGACCATGGAGCAGATAGTGAAGGGCATGAGCGAGGCATGCATGGAGAACGGCATGCCCCTGATAGCGGGCGAAACCGCCGAGATGCCTGGGGTTTACAGCAAGGGCGAGCATGACATCGTCGGATGCATAGTAGGAGTGGCTGACAGGTCGAGTTTCGTCAACGGCGAGAAGATAAGGGAGGGCGATATCGTGATAGGCCTTGAGTCCAGCGGGCTTCACACGAACGGTTACTCCCTTGCGAGGAAGGTGCTCTTCGAGAAAGCCGGGTATTCCGTCTCGGATGTAATGGAGGGTAGCGGAAAGAAGATTGGAGAGGTGCTCCTGAAGCCGCACGTCTCTTACTCGAAGGCCGTCCTGAAGCTCATGAAAGCCATGCCGGTCCACGGCATAGCGCACATAACGGGTGGAGGGTTCCTTGAGAACATACCGAGAATACTCCCAAATGGGCTCTCAGTAGAGATAGAGAAGGGAAAGATAAACAAGCACGAGATATTCACGCTCATCCAGGAGAAGGGGCGCGTTCCGGAGGATGATATGTACAGGACGTTCAACATGGGCATCGGTCTCGTTATAATAGTCCCGGAGAAGAGGGCTGAGGCAGCGATAGGCGAGCTCGTGAAGTCGGGACATAAGTCATACAGGATAGGAAGGGTAGTCAAGGGCGGAGGAAAGGTAAAATTAATATAAATCATGGGGATTTAGGATTGTTATGACTGATGTGATGGTTATATCCGGCTCGAAGTCGGACGAGAAGATAGTGAAGAAGGCGACTGATGTTCTTGATGAATACAAGCTCGACTACAAGGTGGAGTACGCCAGTGCTCACAGGGAGCCGGATAAGGTCGCAAAGGTCGTCAAGGGCACCGATGCGAAGGTGTTCATCGCGATCGCAGGCCTTTCTGCTGCGCTTCCCGGGGTCGTCGCGAGCATGACAAAGAAGCCCGTGATAGGCGTTCCGGTAGAGTCAAAGATTGGCGGGCTTGACGCTCTCCTCTCGATAGTTCAGATGCCAAAGGGCGTTCCCGTCGCATGCGTCGGGATAGACAACGGACAGAACGCTGCTCATCTTGCAAAGAGGATAATAGACGTGTGATTCGTATGGGTTCGGTGAAGAGTCTCAGCGTGATTAAAACACCAACTGAGTCAGATTTCGGCGAGGGATACTTCGAGTTCAGGGACGATTACTCGGTCTTTGATTACGGCTCGATGCCCGACAAGATTCCATCAAAGGGCGAGGCGCTCTCCCGTATGTCTGCTTGGAACTTCAGAGAGCTCGAGAAGCTTGGCGTGAAGTCACACTTCATGGCGTTTGAGAAACCGAACAGGCTGAAGGTGAAGCTGGTCAGGGTACTCTATCCCGGGAAGGATGAGATAACAACCAAGACCGGGAATTACCTCATACCGCTTGAGATAATATTCAGGAATTCGCTTCCGTCAGGCTCATCGGTATTCAAAGCACTCAGTTCGGGAGAGAAGACGATAGAGGATTTCGGGCTCGACCACATGCCGCAGCCCGGCGAGAAGCTTGAGAAGCCCATAATAGACATAACGACGAAGCTTGAAACCACCGACAGGAGGGTCACCTGGGAAGAGGCAAAGGAGTTCTCGGCGCTGAC
>CAZGWZ010000030.1:0-10028 GCA_964529545.1 uncultured archaeon | reverse complement strand
AACAGGTATCAAGCGGCTCTATAGCAAAAAACTGAAAAATCAGAGATTCTGCAGGAATTCCTCTTCAGTGAAGTGCAGCTTCCCTGGGAGTATGATTACGGCTGGAGGCTCAAGCGGCTTCTTTAGAAGCTCTAAAGCCTTCCCATATATTATCTGGCTTGACGCAGAACCGAGACCAGCCGCTGCCACGACCTTCGTGTCGCTCGTTATCAGAGGCTTCTTCCTGCTCTTTCCGATGTCCATAAGTATATACAGGCCTTCCCCGCTGTCCATGTCTATGTCCAGAAGGAAGAGTGTATGCATGTCAAGCTCTCTGTTCTTCTCCCCTATGTCGTAGAACGACTTCGGAGCGTATCCCTTCTGCGGCCTGACCACAGTGGCGACCCTTCCGAAATTGTAAAGATTCAGCCCTGTCTCGGCTATCGCGGTGAGTATGGAAGAGGAATGGATGACCTCGGTTTTGACCTTCTGCTCCCTTGCCTCCATCAGTATGTTCAGGTGGGTGGTAGCCGATAGTGGGTCTCCCGCGACAAGAACCGATACGTCCTTGCTCTTGGCTCTCTTTACAAGCTTGCCTATGTTCTCCTCGACGTCGCTTCTCTTCAGAACAGATATTTCCTTTCCGACCATCTCGGATAGCTTATCGATATCACCCGGCCACCTTGCCGTATAGAGCTCAACATAGACTTCGCTTGAATCCTTACATGCATCAAGGCCTCTTACGGATATGTCCTTCTCGCTTCCTATCCCGAGACCTATAATGTATAGCATGCTATCACTTACCAAACAAAATCTCTATGACGTCACCATTTTTAAGCTCATGGTCAGCACCAACCTTCTTCCGGTCGAGATCAAGGCCTCCTATGAACTTGTCCGCCATTGCTGAATGCACCTTGCCTGCAAATTCCTTCAGTGTGGTGCCTTTCCTTACCAGATGTACATCGGGCAGAACATTGCCCTTGGTATCGGACAGCTTTCCTATACTTGCGACCGGATACACGACTATGTACTGAAGCATGCCAAAAAGCAGCGTGTCTAGCACCTTCTGCACGCCCGTGCTCCCGTACTTCTTCACCACGTTATCCATTATGAAATCAAGCGCTTTCCTCTGCTTCTCGTTCAGCTCTCCCTTCACATGGAACTCGCCTGAACCGGGAACGTAATCTATGAGCCCATGCTCGCTGGCTTCCCTTAGAGCGAGCTCCGATTCGGCTGACGTGGCCACCATGCCAGAGTGAGACTTGCTCAGTCTGTCGTAATTGCCGCCAGCACCCGGCCTGTCTATCTTATTTGCAGCTATTATTATGGGCTTTGACTCCTTACGGAGTATTGTTGCGAACTCACGGCTCTTTATGTCAGCCTTCCTTGAGGCGCTCTTTATGTCAGCCTCGAATATGCCAAGGCCCGAAAGCTTCTCCGAAAGGAGCCTCTCCACAGGCATCTTCTTCATCCTCGCCATGGTCTCGACCTTATCGACGCTCCTTTTAATGATGCCAAAAAGCCACTCGTCTATCTCGGTCTCCAGGACCTCTATGTTCTTCTCCGGGTCCCATGGGTCGTCCTTTGGCCTCTCCTTTCCTTCAGAATCAGTAAGGCCGGAGCAGTCAAGCACATGCACCAGACCGTCCGCCTGGCGCAGGTCGTCAAGGAACTGGTTGCCAAGCCCCTTGCCTTCGTGCGCTCCCGGCACAAGACCGGCAACATCCAACAGCTTCACGGGTATCCACCTCTTCCCGTCTATGCACTTGGAGTTCTGCGGGTTGCAGACGACGCCAAGCTTCCTGCACGGACAGTCGACTATGACGTAGGCCACTGCTTGGTTGGGCTCTATAGTCGTGAACGGGTAGCTAGCTATCTGGACGTCTGCAAGGGTTGCCGCCTTCAGAAACGTCGACTTCCCGCTGCTAGGTACTCCCACGATTCCGAGTAACATAGACTATAGTTTCCGGCTGGATATAAAAATCGGAAAGGTTTCAGAAAACTATCCACTTCTTCTTTTTGAGCTGCGTGTATATGCCCGTCTGGAAATTGAGCGAGAACACCTTCGTTATGGACATTCCGAGAAGGGCTATAGCGAATGCAAGCTGTATGTGGATCCCTTCAGAGCCGGAAAGCAGCGTCTCAGAGACATTGTCGACACCGTAAAGCATGACGTCATACGTGACTACCCCGAAAAGCGGTAGCATGAACGCGCCTGCAATCAGAAGGCTGACAAGGGTTGCGAAGAACCACGTGAAGAAGGCTGCGCCTGATTTTGACGTGAATATCCTCGTGCTCGAGGTAAGGGAACGATAAAATGTGACCCCATCAAGAACTATCAGCTGGTTCACGAATAGGAACATGAGGCCAATGACGATGGTGAGGAGCGCTCCCAGGTATGGGACCATAGATATGGCTATCGATATGAGGGAGACCAACAGAAGCGCCAGGAAAAGGTTGGGAAGGCACCTGAGGCCGACCAACCAGCTCTTCTTGAACTCTTTAGGCCTGACGCTCTGGTGTATCAGCGCGCCGGTGACGGCAAGAGACGTTATCACCCATGCCATGAAAATCCCGTACCACGTCATGAGCACTTCTTCTGTGCCTTCGGCGACCGTGGCGTCCCCGTATGCGAGCAGTGTCATTATGTCGGCATTGGACCCGATAAGGGATATCATGAGAAGCATGAGGACGAGGTCCAGGGCAAAAAAAGGCAGGAATCTCTTCGGCTTTATTGAGAATGAAAGTGCGTCCTTTATCGTCTTCTTCCAGACGAGCTTCTTTGCATCATTCCTCGAATTGGCAAGGAAACTGCCGCACTTGCCGGCACATTTGAACATAATAGAAATTTGTCAAAGCTCGTTTATAAATCGTCAGCCAAAACTAATCCGAACCCTCAAAACCAATATAAATCTTCACTACAGAGGTTTGCTATTATGAAAGCTCCAGTCTGCGAGATATGCCTTAAGTCCGGCCTGCTCTGCAGGTCATGCGACGACAAGGTGAAGACCGGCAAGGTCAGCCATACCGAGGTCAAGGTATCCGAGCTGCTGCTCAAGCTCTCCGAGGAGAGGAAGTCCATAAAGGACGTCACCATAAAGAAGGTCTCCGAGACCGATGAAATGGCCGTAATAATATGCGGGAAGAGCGATGCCCCGAAGATAATCGGTGCGAGCGGCCAGAACGTCAAGAAGCTGGAAAAGGAACTGGGGAAGAGGGTCAAGGTAGTGGAAGAGGCTCGAGACATCAATGAGTTCGTGCAGAGCGTTCTGAGCCCTCTCCAGGTAGTCTCCGTGAACACACTGTACAAGAACGGGAAGGAGGCGCTGAAGATCGTGACACGCGGAAAGGGACAGCGGATATCCGCCCGTGACTTCTCAGACATAATGAAAGCAATGTACGGGAAAGAAGCCGAGATAGCAGGCGAGTGATTGCCATGGCAAAGAGGGTGGCAATAGTCGACAGGGAAATCTGCAAGCCTCAGGTATGCAACCACCTATGCAAGAGGCTCTGTCCGATAAACAGGTCCGGCGAGGACTGCATAATAGTATCGAGTTCTGACAACAAGCCCAACATAGACGAGTCGCTGTGCATAGGATGCGGCATATGCGTCAACAAGTGCCCGACGAAGGCCATAAACATCATAAACCTGCCGTCTGAACTGAAGGAGAAGCCCATGTACAAGTACGGGAGGAACATGTTCGAGCTGTACAGGCTACCGATACCCAAGGAGAAGATGGTTGTAGGGATAATCGGCCAGAACGGCATAGGAAAGTCTACCGCAGTGAAGATACTATCGGGGAAGCTGAAGCCGAACCTCGGCATGCTCGACTCGGAGATACCGATGGAAGAGGTCATGGATATGTTCAAGGGCTCTGAGCTGCATAACTACTTCACAGAACTCTCAAAGGACAAGGTGAAGGTCGCCTACAAGCCCCAGAACATTGATGAGATACCAAGGATGTGGGACGGCAGGGTAGGCGAGCTGTTCGCAAAGCTGGGAAATGCTGATAAGCTTGAAGCGGTCAAGAAGGGCCTGAGGATAGAGGGCATGATGGACAAGGACGTCAAGAAGCTCTCGGGAGGAGAGCTCCAGCTCCTCGCATGCGCAGCGACTCTTGTGAAGGATGCGGATTTATACTTCTTCGACGAGCCGACATCATACCTGGACGTCGAGCAGAGACTCAGGGTGGCAGGCGAGATAAGGCTTCTGTCAAAGGAGAAGATGGTGATGGTCGTGGAGCACGACCTGGCGGTCGCAGACTATCTGGCAGACCAGGTGCACCTGCTCTACGGAAGGGCAGCATGCTTTGGAATAATATCAAAGCCGTATGGTGTGAGGGTAGGCATAAACACGTACCTCGAAGGCTACATAAAGGAGGAGAACGTGCGGTTCCGCGATGAGGAGATAACCTTCTCAAAGACTGCGGCCAGCACGATGAAGACCAAGCACTTCATGTCATTCCCGAGGTTCAAGAAGAAGTTCGAATCGTTCTCGCTTGAGACCGACAAGGGCGACCTTTACAAGGGAGAGGTCGTCGGGATACTCGGTCCGAACGCCACCGGGAAGAGCACATTCATAAAGATGCTCACGGGATCGGTGAAGCCCGACGAGGGTGAGAAGATAAAGGACCTCACACTCTCTTACAAGCCGCAGAGGATGGAGATAAGCGATGAGGATAAGGAGCTGACGGTGAGGCTTTACCTTGGAAAGAAGATGGAGGACAAGTCCATGAAGCAGAGGATACTCCACATGCTCGACCTGGAGAGGCTCATGGAGAAGAAGATTTCCTCGCTATCCGGCGGTGAGACGCAGAGCGTCATGATAGCCGCAGCTCTCGGAAAGAATTTCGAGATACTCCTTCTGGACGAGCCGACCGCCTTCCTTGACGTGGAGCAGAGACTCCGTGCGGCAAAGCTGATAAGAGAGATTGTCGAGAACAAAGAGGCGGCGGCATTCGTCGTGGACCACGACCTTCAGATACTCGACGCGATATCGGACAGGATAATGCTCTTCGAGGGGAAGAGGAGCGTAAACGGGCGCGGACTCGCACCCACGAACTCTAAGGACGGAATGAACGCATTCCTTAAGAAAATCGGGATAACGTTCAGGCGCGACCCGCACACAGGACGCGCGAGGGCGAACAAGCCGGGCTCACAGAAGGATTCAGAACAGAAAAGCAAAGGTCATTACTACTACGTCGAATGAACATAAACGGTATCGCCCATTCAATCCGGAACGATAGTAAGTTTTGGGAAGACAGAGAAGCTGAAGTACTCATAGCTCGCAATGGTACCTTTGAACTTCACCAGCATATCGTTCATTATCGCCAGGAGCTCTTCAAGGTTCCTAACGATTATCTCGAATTCGAAATCTGCACCGCCTATCGAATCGTTTATCTGGTATATGCTCGGGTGGCTCTTGCAATGAGAGAATATCTCACTGCGCCTCTTCGTATCGTTAAGGTAGAGGTCCACCCTGTATCCCTGATAGCCTAGCTTCACCTGGTCTATGTCTATCTTACAGCCTGCTATTATCTTCTTCTCTTTGAGCCTTTTTATCCTCTCAGATATGGTATTCGGTGCTGTCCCTAGCTTCCTTGCAACCTCAACGGAAGACTGCCTGACATCCTTACCCCATTCTCTTATTATCTTCATGTCGAGGTCATTAACCTTCTCGTCTGTGCCGGTTCCTATGGCCTTTTCGACAACATCCGTACCATCCTTCATGAAGAATCTCTTGTTGAAGTTGTGAACCGGAGAGTATATCGCGATCTTGTTCTCTCTTATGTTCTCCTTGAAGACCAAGAGTAGTCCCTTCCACATCCTATGGAACTCTCCTATCTTCTTGACACCTACAAAGAAACCGTAATCCCATTTACCATGAAGTTCCGCTATCGTCCAAACATGCTCTTCCTTCTTGAGATATTCCACAATCTCGTCTATCCTTGAATCGTCTGCATTCTGGAATTTGAGATATATCCTGAAAGTGAAGTAGCCCAATTTCGACATATCCACTATCGCGGTATATCCGTTTATAACCTTCTCCTTTTCGAGCCTCTTTATGCGATAATGTATGAACTCCTTTGACCTTCCGACGGCTCTCGAGAGTGCTTTTAGATGAACACTGGCATCCTTGTCAAGCTCGTAGAGTATCTTCCTGTCCCAATCGTCAAGATTGACTACCATTCTTAATATATTTAGCTTTTTTACTATTTATAGTAATTCTGTTAAAATTTAATCTTTCAATTTTTATATATAGAAAAAACCACTCTTTAGTAACAAATGTTCGAGTGACCATAAAAGTTAAGGGGGGATAAGATATGGGTTACATAGGAAATATATGTAAGGCATTGCCATTCACAATCTTAGTCGGGACGCCAATCGTCATGGAAGAGAACAGTGAAAGGAATGCAGCTATAATTGAGTACGTGGGAGCCACAACATTCAACACATTAGTGGACTACTGCAACAGTTCCGAGGCATTGGAAGTATCTGGCACCATTGCTGACAGTATGCCAAAATGGGGTCGGAAAGCAAAGTTATTGTATCTCAACGAGTGCCTTGTCGATGCATTCAGCAACTACATGGAAGATGAAAAAGCTACAGATATCTCTAAGGAAATAGTAAGTGGTATTCCGGAGACAATCAGAAACAAAAATAATGTGACCGGGAGGGAACGGAGTTATCCGCTTTAGTTCGAATGAGGTAAGTTGGTTTTAATTATGACTATCGTGTTTGACAAAATCCCAGAGTCGTATATTGGGAGGTTTCCAGCAGACTACAAAATAGGTATATACGGCTGGGACTTCAGCAGACACGAGCTATCAGAAAACAGAGGTAAACTGCTGACAATGGACATAGACTTCGGAGACGACTGTTTCCTCAGCTGTCCTCACTGCTTCAGACGTGGAGGGCTTCTTGACAAAAACAGAAAGCTGGATTTGAACTACGATGAGATTGTCGATGTCATAAAGCAGGGGAAAGAACTGGGTCTCAAGAGCATAAAATTCCTTGGTGCAGGAGAACCTGATCAGGAACCAAGATTCATCGAATTCATCGAATACCTGAAAAATGAAGATATAAAGTCTGTTCTTTTCACCAAAGGCCATATAGTAGGTGATGACAAACTCGCAAAGAGGTACCATGGACACATGGGGATAAACAATGGATACGAACTCGCAGAAAAGCTCATGGAATGCGATGTGACTCCCATGGTAGGATTCAGGTATCTGGATCCGGAAATGGAAAACCGCAATGTTGGCATGAAAGGTTATGCGGAGAAAAGAGACCGCGCAATAAGGATACTCACCGATGTCGGTTTCAATAAGCATAGGCCTACACGCATGGGTCTTACACCGCTCCCGATAACAAAGGAGAATCTAAAGGACGCTTTCGAGATATTCAAGTACGGAAAAAGAAGGAACATGGCCGTCATCGTGACACCTACCATGATCAGTGGTCTCTGCTATAAACAGAGCTACCTAGATTCGATGGACATAAGCGATGAGCAGAAGATAGAACTCTACACCGACATATACAAGTGGAACATCGAAAATGGCATACAAAACATTGATGATATCAGAAGGGACGGAGTCTCCGCATATGCGGGCGAAGTCCCATGCAATCAGGTGGCATGTGGCGTCTACGTGACACTTGATGGTACCGTTCTTAGATGCCCAGGAGATGACATTACAGTATTTGGGAATGTGCGGGAAAGGTCGCTAAAGGAGATATGGGAGGGTTCTGAGAACTTTGAGAGATCCGGAACGTACAACTGTCACTGCCCGCCAAAGGCCGGAAAGACTATACCGCACGGTTTCTATGATGCTGTTTTGGAAAGAATTGAAAGTGGAGCCGATAAATAGGAGGTGAGAAAAATCACTCGCAATGCTTTGTACAGTTAAAGGTCTTCACTGTAAACTTTCCATTTTCATTTGCTTCGAATGTGTTTACGCTCGTGTTCTTCATCTTTTCAATTGTTGCAAGCTCTTCGCATTTCTTTCCCATCAGAACACCGACGATTGCTATGTTTATTCCGTTATGGCCTACCAGAAGAACTGTACCTTTCGGGTGTTTCTTCTTCAGGAAATCTATGAACTTCCCCGCACGCTCGTACATCTCTTTTGTACTTTCGCCGTCCTTTGCTTCAAGGGTCACTCCCTTCATCTCCTTGGGGTCCCAGCCCATGTCGGCCTTTCTTATTCCCTGGTATTCGCCCAGATGCTTCTCCCGCATCTCCTCTACAAATTTTACTTGTGTTTTCGGGTGATACTTGGCTACTTCTTTTGCTGTATCAGCCGCCCTGGCCAAATCACTGGAATAGATGATGTCGATTTTTTCGTTTTTCAGTCTCAGTGCGAGCTTCCTTGCCTGTTCCTTTCCCAATTCTGAGAGTCGTCCTGGAAGATGTCCCTGCAGGATTCCTTCCTTGTTTTCCTCGGTCTGGCCATGCCTTGTAATAATTATTCTCATTAAATCACTTTTCAGAAATAATTTTGAAGAGTTCCTTTGCGGCTTCCTGAGGACCGTCCGTCTCGTATCCCGGGATGCCTAGGCGCGTCCTTATCTGTCCTACGAAGACGCCCGAATCGAAGAGCTTTTTGAAGTACTTCTGCGCGAGCTTCTCGTAGACGCTCTCGTATTGAAGAGGGCCGAATGGATTCGCAAAATAAGATGTGACGACGCCCTTCTCGCAAGTCGTACCCTTCGCCATCCTGGCGCTCTCCTTGAATACCGGCATGGCATCCTCAACAGAACCGAAACGCTCCATTATCTTCTTCTTTCCGTCCAGCTCCTCGTAGTTGTTGGCGTAGAGAAGGTAGTCGACATGATGGCCGGCGAGAACTTCCTCTATCGTAGTCACGGGGATTATAGCCCTTGCGTTTATCTTCTGCGGACTGTGTATTATAGACCGGTCCATGTTACCGAATGCAAAGCCCGGCTGAAGGTCGTCGAGCCTGACGAAAGCGCCTGTCTCCGTCCCATATGCACGAAGCCTGCCGTCCTTTCCTATTTCAAGAGCGCCCATGTCGTCGAACACGACCTTCATGCCCCGTATGTACTTGCTTCCGAGCACTCTGAAGGCCTCAAGAGTCTCTGACTTGCCGGTTCCGGTATCTCCCCATATCACGACATTCGCGGTCTTTCCGTTCTTCATCTGGATCCTGACCATGGCACCATGAACCGGCAGTCTCCCTTTCTTCATTGACACGGAATTGTGAAGCGTGAGAATCATCTTCTTTAGGTAACCGAAGTAACCGAATGCGTCATTCCTCGGCACGGCTGCCACGAGCATGTCGTTTCTCTTATCGTCGTAGAAGACGGTCGGAGGGTCCCCGAACCTATTCAGGCTCTTATCAGGAACGCCATAAGCGTATATCGCATCGGGCTTTCCCTTGAGGTCATCGTCTCCTGCGAGCTCGAAGAGGTTGGCAAGGGAAGAGCCGAGCCCCATGAAGGTCGCATGGAAGAATACGTATATCAGGCTGTCTCCCACCTTCGCCGGATAGCATAACCATTCCTTGGACCTGAAATCGATTCTCTCCAATGGATTCTTATCGACCTTCTTGAAGTATCCGGAACGCTTGTTCATGGTCGGATCCAGTATGAGCGGAGGTGACATGTAGACCTGCCTTATCACAGGTATCTTCGTTGTCTTCCTGTATTCCTTCGGACACTTCCAGTCCCTCTCGGCGGCTATTATGCCCATGTGGCATCCTGCCGCGACCTGCCTGTATATCCTCGGGTGGTCGCCCGTTATGTTCTCGCATATGTCCCTGTAGACCTTCCTTATCATATGATTTAGCCTTTCTACGGTGTCGTTGAAGGTCCGGTAGGGTTTCTTGTCTAGAGGCGTCCTCCTGCCGTTCTCGGAGAAGCACACGAGGAAGCGCTCGAAGTTCCTCCAGTAGTTATAGAGCCTCTCCACGAACTGGTGGAGGGTGTAAGGGTCCCTGAAAAGCTCATTTGTCCTGGAGTACTCCTTCTTTATGTCCTCCATGTGCATGAGAGACAGCATCCTGAGAAGCCCCAGCATGGAGTCGTAG
>CAZGWZ010000029.1:7825-10480 GCA_964529545.1 uncultured archaeon | reverse complement strand
GCCTTGCCAGAATGGTCTTCTTCTTGTTTCCTATCTTCACCTCTACGGAGTAGGCGTCGCCCCTCCTTCCGGTGACTGTACCATAAGCGCCCTTGAACCTGAAATGGGGCATCCCGTTGTGGGATGACGGGTCCGGCATCACAGTGACCTTATCATCTGCTGTGAACTGCCTCAGGTAAGGCGTCACGGTGAACTTGCTTCCAGCCTTCTTGGCGAGCTTCCTTCTAGTACCGGTCCTGAGACCCTTCGATGACCTTACCATATCAATCCCATATCCTTACTACGTCAAGTTCTTTTACGACTGCCGGGTTTTTAAGTATAACGGAAACGGAAGGCTTTGACTTGCCGTCATCGCCGCTTACCAGTTCCTTTATGTATAAACCGGCTTCTCCTTTTATTTGTAGCTCAATCTTTTTATTATTAATCTTCTTCCAGGACACGTCCAGGACCTTCCTCTTCCTAACCTTGTCAGCCCTCCTGTGGGAAACCCTGGTCGGCGTCCTCTGGTCTATGTCACCCTTCAGGCCGGAAAGCTTCTCCAGATCGGAGTCCTTGAACGGCTTACTAAACTCGACGACTGCACTGTAGGTCTTGTCGTGCCTTGCCGTGCTCACCTCGACGACGTCCTTCCTCGTGGCAAGCCTCAGGCGCAGTATCTCGGCCTTTCCTGTCTTCTTTACATTATCCGACATCTTAACAAGGCTGACCTTCCTCTTAAGAGGATTCTTTATCTCGAGGACGAACGGCCTCTCGGCGAGGCACCTCGCGTCTATGTCCTCCCTTCCCGCCGCATGCAGGGAGTGCCCGTCGCCTCCGGTGACGGCCATGAAAGGCTCTGCAATCACGTCTTCCAGCGTCTCTTCGTACTTGTCCCACTTGCTCTGCGGCAGGCCTCTAACAAGCTTCCTGTACTTGCCTCTCACATAGAGGGACATTATCTGAATGTCTATCCTCTCCTTTGAAAGGTTCAGAAGCACTGTGACATCGGGATTGACAGGCTCATGGTCCTTCCTGGTCCTGTCGTATATAAGCTTACCGAGCTCCCTGTTGAGCTCCGATCTTATCGACTCGCAGTACTCTATCCCCACGTCCTCCCACAGGGCCTCCTCCCTTGATATCATCCCGCTGTCCATGAGTGTCCCGACGAGGAAGGTCTCATGTTCTATCTTCTCTAGCCTCTTTGCAGCATTGTCCGCGTATTCCGGGAGTTTATCGAATATGTCTCCGCATACGATGCACTTGTCCTTGCATGCAGGCGCCTTGAGAATCCTTCTTACAATCTTTCCCCTGTCCTCGTCGGAAAGGCCTGTAGATACCTGGGCGAACTGCCTCCCAAGGCAGTGGTCGCAGGTAGGCCCCCTCCTGAGGACAGATTCGGCTACCTTCCTGTGTGATTCACCGAATTCCTTCTCAAAGTCCTTGCTCATAACATGCAATGAAAATACAGGTATTTAAATCGCGAAACGGCCGCTTATCTACGAAAGGCGCATCTCGAATACGCTGTTGAGCTTCAGCCCTGCGGCCTCCGCCTCCCCGGCGTTCAGCTCAAGGACGTAAAGAGCGTCATGGGTAGTTCCATACACTGGGCAAGGGTCCGACTCGCAAGGAGGGACGTTGCTCTCTATGTGGACTATCCTGTGTCCCTTGTCAATCCATATCATGTCGAGGGGTATGAGCGTGTTCTTCATCCAGAAGTTCTGTCTTCCCTCGCTTTCGAATATGAAGAGCATGCCTGTTCCGGGTTCCATATAATCCCTGTTCATCAGGCCTGTCTCGCGCTCTCCAGGCGTGTCAGCGACCTCCACGCTGAAGCATTTACCTTCCGAGCACACGTTGTCCGCCCCCGCTATGCAGCCCGAGATTAGGATAGCTGATATGATTAACAGGCAAAGATACTCAAACCTCATGATTATATTTTGTAGTGGTTCTATAAACTGTTAAGCTCATTCGTGTTTCGCAGCGACAGGCATCCTTCTTCCCTGGCCGAAGGCCTTAGAGGTCACCTTGAGGCCCGGCGGCGCCTGCCTCCTCTTGTACTCGCTCCTATTTATGGCGTTCACGACCCAGCGCACGGTATCCGCCTTGAACCCCTTCCTTATTATCTCGTCAATCGACCTTCCATCGTCGACGTACTCCTGAAGTATGCCGTCGAGGATGTCGTATGGGGGCAGTGTGTCCTGGTCCTTCTGGTCAGGCCTCAGTTCAGCAGAGGGTGGCTTGTCTATTATGTTCTTCGGTATTATGACACCTTTCCTGTTTATGTACCTTGCAAGCTCGTAGACCATGGTCTTTGGTATGTCTGATATCACCGCGAGGCCGCCGCTCATGTCGCCATAGAGCGTGCAGTAGCCGACGGACATCTCGCTCTTGTTTCCGGTGGAAAGGACGATGCTTCCGAACTTGTTCGAGAAGGCCATGAGTATGTTTCCTCTTATCCTCGCCTGTATGTTCTCCTCCGTTATCCCTGGCTTGGTCCTGGCAAAACTCTCTTTTAGCGTCGAAAGATAAGAATCGTTTATCTCCTTTATTGGAACAGTCTTGAAGTCTATCCCAAGGTTCTTCGCAAGCTCCCTTGAGTCCTCGACGCTTCCCTTAGAAGAGTAGACTGAAGGCATGGTGATGCCCGTGACGTTCTCCCTGCCGAGCGCTGAAACC
>CAZGWZ010000029.1:0-7815 GCA_964529545.1 uncultured archaeon | reverse complement strand
AAGGCCGACGACTGCCTTTGAGAACCCGCACTTCCCGAAGTATTCCTTTATACCAAGGACCAGCGCATCATTAAGGGACGCCATCTTCTCAAGTGGCGAGTAATCCCTGCCCCTGGCGCTGTCCGTATCAACGACATCAAGCGATTCCACGAACGAAGGCATGACATTTGCAGCAAGGCCGTCCCCTGTGACGAAAAGGCTCGTGCCGTCGAATATGACCTCGTCGTTCGCGCCGACCTGATTGACATACACGAACGGCAGCCTGTGCTTCTTCGCATGACTTCTCAAGACGTCATACCTAGTCCTGTCCTTTCCCAGATGGAATGGTGAAGCGGATATGTTTATGATTATTGTGGCGCCCTTGGCTGCAAGGTCTTCCACGGGATCGGAATCGTAGCCCCTCCTCCTCCACATAGTCGAATCGTTCCATGCATCCTCGCATACGGTTATCCCGAGCTTCTCGTCCTTGAAAACTACGACTTCCGGAGCAGGCCCTGGATCGAAGTACCTCGCCTCATCGAATATGTCATATGTAGGGAGGAGGCTCTTGTGATGCATAGATATTACCTTGCCTTCCGATAAGAGAATCGCAGAGTTGTAAAGGCCCTTCCCGCCATTACCCCTGCTCCTGACCGGAGCGCCTATTATGAAGCCCTTCCCCGGGAACTTATCCGAGAAGCTCACCAACTCATCGACTGCCTTCTCGGCCCTCTTGATGAAAGCGTCCTTTTCCAGAAGATCCCTCGTTGGATACCCAACTATGCAGAGCTCAGGGAAGACCATGAGGTCACACTTGTCTGAATGCTTCTTCATGACCTCCTTTATCTTCCTGGCATTGCCTTCTATGTCCCCTACCTTGGGATTGAGCTGAGCCATCGCTATCTTCATTCAACCACAAAAAGAGATGGTCTGGATAATTTAAATCAGTATGCGGCTACTTCGACTCGATCCCGAAGAGTGAAGAGAGCATCCTAAATATCTGCTCGAGCAGGTTGTTGGCCCTCTCTATGTCGAAGCACTTGCCGCTCATGCAGCTGTTCGTCTCGCATTCGTAGTCGTTGTCGCATGAATCAGATATGCCCTTCTGGAGCTCGAACTCGGATTTTATTATGCTGCAGTACGAAGGGCCATTGGAAGTCTCCATCCTGGTGCCGAAAGGCACGCACTTATCACCATAGATGCATCCGGTGCTGCAGGTATCATCACCGCCCCTGGCCGTGCAGCAGCATGTGCTCGAATAAGACCCATCGGAAGAATCGCAGTATCCTGAAGATCCTATGTTCTTCTCATCGGAAGCGCAAACGTCACCTGTCCTGCACGAACCGGAGCTGTATCCCATGTCTCTGCACTTACTTTCGCACGTCGTAACGGGAACTTCCGGAAGGCAGCAGTAGTCAGATACCTGGAGGCACATACCGATTCCGACATTCCCATACATTGCCTTACAATACTCCTCGCTCGTGCAGTATCCGCCCTTCGACTCGCACTCGCTCACCGGTCCAACTGGGCAATCCTCAGGACAATAAAGGTCGCTGCTCTTGTCAAGCTCGAACCTCTCGCATATACCGTCACCGCAGACAGGCCTGCCGAGGTCGCTAGGGTGCTTGTCTAGGTATGCCTTTACCACGGCGAGAGGCACGTTTCCCAGATTCTCAGGGGCATTCATCTCCTTAAGAATGGATGCCTGGTCGGCGGCCATTCCAAAGAACCTTGCAATGTCATCCCACACGGTGTTCCCGGTGATTGACGGCTTCTGCGCGCTGTCATCATAATTCTTCCACTCCTTCACGAGCTCTTCTGTCATCATTGTCATCTCCTTGGCCATCACCTGGCCGGACGGTCCTCTGACAACGACTATCAGGTTCTCGTGAATCCAGAAGACGGTACCTGAGCCACCGTCGCGCAGCGTGTAGACGGTCTGGCCGAATATGGTCTCGGGAACCTTGCCTTCAGCACGCTCCTCTATGAACCTCACGGGCATTGCCTCGTCCTTGAAAACGTAAACTCCTGAGACCACCTTCCCGACAGGACTGTCGTAGTAGGCCGTGTAAGCCGTTATCACACCATAATCGTTCATCACTTCTCCCATGTCCGCAATCTGGGTCTCAAGGTATCTGTACTCTCCTATGTCCTTCTGTATCACATACTCTGCTGCGGCCTCAATATCGACGACCCTGAAGTAAGCCGTGGGCAGAGGCACATTTGCAGAAGCCGCTGAACCTCCCGAACTCCCTGATCCGGCGCTTACAGGCTCGGCCTTTATCGGAGCGTCTACTGCTGCGATGGGAGTTACCGCGCCACCCGAGCCGCTTGAGCCGGCCGAAGCAACTACTGCCCCAGTGAAAGTTGAATCATCAGAATATTCGCAGGTCATCATGTCGCCCTTGCATATGCATCCCTCGGGGCAGCTCATGCCCTGGTCAGCGTATACGGCTCTCACCTTGTAAGTCCCCATGGCACCAGTCCCTGTATATGAGCCAGTAAAGGTGCATGTGCAGTGCTTCTCGTAGGCGCAAGGAAGGCAGTAATCAGAATCCTCCGGACAATCCGCACAGGTAGGGACAGCGCACACGCATTCACCCCTCTTAAGATCAACGAGCTCGACTTCACCGTCGGGATTGGAGACCTTTGCGTCTATGTCGATTTCATCAACATTCTCTGTGTTGCCGTAAACCGTGGACGTTATAATGACCTTCTCCTCTATGTCATACATGTACTTGTCCGTGCTTATCCTGATGTTGTAGGGAGGCTCTCTCTTGCTGGCTATCAGCGTTGCCGTGTCCCTGTCACTCACGCTGCCGTCACTTGCGAGGGTTACCGACACCTCGAATGGATGGGATCTCGCGATATACGACTTCGCTTTTAGCCTTACCTTCGCAACCCCGCCCTGTTCTATTTCGACACGATTCGGGAACTCTAGGATGAGCGGCTCGGCCGGCTGCACGATTGTCGGCTCGACCACCGGCACAGGCTTCTTCTCGACCTCGACATCATCGTAGGCGACCGGCTGGCCCGTTATCTTGACATTCGACACAGAGTAAGCGTAATCGTACTGCTCCTGCGCCTTAACAGGGGGGACTTCCACTTTGACGGGCATCGCGTATATCGGATATGCGCCTATGTTATAAGTATATGACGTGATGCACCTGGAATCATCCGTATCGCACCTGACTATCGGATGGTTGTCCTCTATGATTATGGTGTATGTGGCCCACTCACCGACATTGGTCTTCTGTATCTTCGGGGAAATCTCAACATCCACGAGGCCTTGGACCCTGCACTGCTTCTCAGGTGATACTATGCATACCCATGTTCCGTCTTGACACTCGCATGCCTTCACTTGACTCCCGTCCGGACATCTGTACATCCTGACGTCGCCTTCCCTACATGTGTCGCTGTCGCAGTCGAACTTCGCGTACTCGTTCTCCCCATCTATCACGGTGCGGGCATAAGCACCGCATGAACTCTCCCATGAAAGCTTCTCGCCCATGAAGCCTTCGACATCAACCGTGCACGTGTTGCTCCCGGAGCAGTGGTTCAAACAGTAATCTATCGCCCTTTCCCTAAAAGCGTTTGAAGTAAGACACCTTTCCTCGTCCTCGATTACCTTCTCCCCCCTGACGCCGTCGTAGCACTGCCATGAAGCAGAGTAGTAAGTGGTTAACGATTCTTCGTTGACAGAGCACTCCCGTCCTATGCTGAAAGAGTCCACTCCACACTTCCTGCTGGTCGTGCATGAGAACTCGTCGGTGTAGCATTTCTGGGGCGCATCAGCTCCATCGAATACGCACTTGACCTCCTCGTAGATGTAATCAGGCTTATCGCAGTCCTCGTAGCAGTTGCAATTGTTCTCCCATTCATCGCATATGCCGTTTCCGCACTCGCTGCAGAGCGTCCAGTCCTGAGTGACCATGCACATGCCATCATCAGCGGGCTCGGAGACCGATATCCTTTCGGCATCTCCACAGCATTCAAAATCCTTGCTCTCGGGCGTAATCCAGAAGTCATAGCCTGCCGGCTTGCATGCATCCGCAGAGCAATCCAGAGGACAGTTGCACTCGTTCTCGGGCGACTTGCATATGCCGTCGCCGCATTTCGTGCAGTATGAAGCGCCGACACACGGCTCGCAACCGCCTGCGCCATCCGGTACACCACAATCTATCGCTGTAAGTCCTTCACAGCATTCATAACCCGGATATACAGGCATGCTCTGACCCTCACCCACACATTCCGGCATGATGCATACGCCATCCTTACATCCAGCAGGACACTCGAACTCCATGGTCACTACGCCATCGCCATCGTCATCACAGCTTTGCTCTTCGAGGACGCCGCTCCTGTAGGGACTGCACCTGTCCTTAGCGACATCTCCATTTGTGTCTACAACCTCTCCATAAACATAAACATGGTTCCATGTATTGTCATCACTGTCAATGCATCTCCTCTCCCCGATACAGGCTCCGTCTGCACACCCACTCGGGCAATCTATGTCTCTCATAAGACCTCCTGTGCTGCTATACAAACCCTCATAATCGCAGGCATATTCTTCAAGAAGACCGCTGTGCACATTGCACATATCGGTGTGGACTTTTCCGTTCGGAAGTGTCGTTATTCCCTTAACATAATAATCCCAGCCGCCGTCGGAATCCGTGCATTCTTCTTTGCATTCACCATCATAATTCTTTGAAACGCCTGCCGACTGCATCGTGCACTCATTCGCGTAGGTCTCTCCATCACAACCGCAGACCGGGGTATAATCCATCGTGCATATCTCAGGCATCCTCAGGCACTTACCTGTCTCTGCAAGGCAACCAGGAAAGTCGCAGAAGTACGCGTCGTTCCCGCAGTCGGAGTCTGAGAAGCATGTCTCTCCGCTAGGCGCCTGGACCGAAACCGCTGAAAGAACGAGTGCTGCGAGAAGCGCGAGCGCCAGTACTTTTGCCATAAGAAATTTATGTGAACGGAATGATATAAAACGTTTTGCTTTTTCTTCGGGCTTTCCCGGAAACTAGACGCCCATTCCGAGCTGCTTTGCAATCTTTGCGAAAGGCCCCCTCTTGAAGGCCTTGCCGCCCTTGGTCATCTTCATCACTTTCTTTATCTGCTTGTAGGACTTCATGAGGCTCCTGACATCGTCCTGCTTCATGCCCGACCCCTTGGCAATCCTTGCTACCCTGCCAGCGTTTATCTTCTCGGGGTCATCCCTCTCCTCGGGAGTCATGGAGTCTATCGCGAACTTCCACTTCTTCATCCTGCCCTCCTGGAGGTCCATGAAGCCTGCAGGAAGTTTCTTCTTTATAGCAGAGGACCCTCCCGGTAGCATGTCGAACATCTTTGAAAGCGAGCCCATGCCCTGCATGGACTTGAGCTGCTCCTGGAAGTCCGTCATCGTGAATTTGCCGTCGAGCATCCTCCTCGCAGCCTCCTCGTTTACACCGGCGTCCTTTGCCTTCTCCATGAGACCCTCGAGGTCGCCGTAGCCGATGAGCCTGCCGACGAACCTCTTCGGGTCGTAGAGCTCGAGGTCGCCGACCTTCTCGCCTGTCCCTATGAACTTGACCTTCGCGCCTGCCTCGCGGCAAGCCGCAAGGGCTGCGCCGCCCTTTGCCGTGCCGTCCATCTTTGTGATTATTATGCCTGTTATGCCGACGAGCTTTGAGAACTCCGTCGCCTGCTTTCCGGCATCCTGGCCCATCTCCGCGGGTATGACGAGGAACACGTTGTCGGGCTTTACAATCCTGGACATCTCCTTGAGCTCCTTTGCAAGCTCCTTGTCGAGGGCGTCCCTTCCGGCAGAGTCGAATATCATCACAGGCTCCTTGGACTTCTTCAGAG
Organism: uncultured archaeon; assembly: GCA_964529545.1. GTDB lineage: Archaea > Aenigmatarchaeota > Aenigmatarchaeia > QMZP01 > JAFGSV01 > JAFGFG01. The sequence continues at coordinate 1,980 of CAZGWZ010000029.1, read as the reverse complement.
CGTTCTTTGCTATGTCCTCAGCCTTCTTGCCGTCCCTGTAGACGGGCGCGTTTATCCTCTTTCCTATCTGCTCGAGCTGGTCCTGCGCCGCCGGCCTGTGTATGTCGCAGGCGACGAGACCTGCCTGGAGGCCCCTCGTCTGGAACCACTTGGCGAGCTTGCCGCTCGCCGTGGTCTTACCTGCGCCGAAGAGGCCTATGAGAAGTATGCGCTGGTCCTTCACCTCTATCTCTGACTTCGCGTCACCGAGGAACCACACCAGCTCGTCGTACAGGTTCTTGACGAGCCACTCCTTCATGCTCATGCCCTTCGGCGTCTCGTCCTTTAGAACCTTCTTCTTTATCCTCTCCGAGAGCTCAGCGACAAGCGAGACGTCTATGTCCGCCATTATAAGCGCTCTCTGAAGCTCTATCACGAGCGCCTCCACCTTCTCCTTGTCGACGATGGAGTAACCCGTGACCTTGCTGAAAATCTTCTTTATCGAGCCGCCAAAACTGTCCAGAACCATGCTAAACCATTACAGATAAGCTTTAAAATATCAGACGGGCGCTATTTCTTGTTCTCTATCTCGTAGCTGCCTTCTCCGTCGGCGTTCCTGACAGCGCTTACGACTTCCTCGCATGAGCCCTCGACTGTCTCTCTCACGACCCTTATGTCCTTCCCGGAGCCCTTGACTTCGTAATTAGGTGCTGATATGTACCTCACTTCGAGTTCCTTGCCGGCAGTGGAAGACAGTGCCTGCTTTATTACATCCATGCCGTCAGAAGCGTAAGACGTGAGTGTGAGCTTTGCCTTGACCTCATATGTCTTTTCGACGAAGCTCTTCTTTGCTATGTCTATTATTGCGTCTGCCCATTTCTTGTCTATGCCCTTCTCGGTCAGAAGGCTCGGGTTCTTGAGGGCTATGTCGAATGTCTTGTGGAAGGAGCCGAGCTTCTCCTCCAGCTCATAACCAATCTCCTCGTAGACCTGGTCCATGCTCATGCCGAACTGCTTTCCTATCTGCTCCAGGAACTTCTCGGCGTTCCTCTCGCGCTTGAACTCCTGGAGGCGCCTGTCGGCCTGATTCTTGTTTATCCTCTTTATCGAAAGAGAGATGTAGTTGTCGTCGACCCTTGTGACCTTGCAGACTATGAGCTGGTTCTCCTTTACGAACTCCCGGATGTCCCTGACCCATCTCTTGGCGACCTCTGATACGTGTATCATGCCGCTCCTGTCGTACTCAAGGAGCCTTGCATATGCGGAGTTGGGATTGATCTTTGTAATCTCGCATACGACTATCTCGTCTCTTTCCGGAAGCCCTTTCTTTCTCATAAGGTAGAATAGAGAGGAAGGATATTTAAAAAGGTCTACAGAGCGCTTGCAGAACCGGAATGAATCACTCCACGGTCGATATCTGCTTTGCCCTGATGTTACCCTTGCCGCCCGTATTGTCAGCAAGGACAGCGCCGCAGACGAGGCACTTGACCTCTGCCGACGGCTTTGAGAATATCACCTGCTCATTCTTGCAATCCGTGCACTTCACTTTGATGAATTCGCCTGTCATGAAAATCACTTCAACTCGAACTTCTTGACCCTGAAGCTTCCCTTCGCGAGGGTGTGGCTCTTCTTGCACTCCTTGCACTTGAGCCTCATGTCTATCTTCTTCGTGGGCTTTCCGTCACCCTTGGGATTCGGCCTCGGGAAGGAACCATAGCCCTTGAGCTTAGCCTTGAAGCGTCGCTGTGCCTCAGACTGTGGATGAGCCTTTCCCCTGGCCTTTCTGCTGCTCACGCTCACCACCTGCTCAGTGTGCTTCTTGCACTTCGGGCAGTATGTGTTCTTGTTCTTCGGGTACTTCATGGTCAATCACGTATCTCTAATTATATGGGTAATGTTAATAAATGTGCGTTTTTTAAATGTTTTCGCTCAGGCTGCGGGCTTTGCAGCTTCGTCCCTTATCAGCGAAAGATGCCTTTTCACTTCCCTCTTTGCATCGAA
>CAZGWZ010000028.1:0-10671 GCA_964529545.1 uncultured archaeon | reverse complement strand
ATTTTCTAAGATTGCAAAATCCTTCTGCATGCTTGAAACCGGATTCGCCTCCTCCACCTATCCAACAGTCCCATCCTGAGAATTCCTCACCTTGGGCGACCGCCACTACCGTCGCCCTTATCTGCATCGGGAAGAAGTCGTTCTTGTATTCCGGGCATGACTGGCTGGCGCTCGTCCACGTGCTGAGATGGCACTTGCTGCAATCTTCGGGGGCGGCACCCCAGCATTCATCGAGCTTCCATATCGCGAATCCGTAGCGGTTCGTCTCACTCGGGATCGACCAGTCCATCCCGGCGGACTCCTTCCACCAGGCGCTGGTCGATGGCGTGCTGTACTGCGTGTATACGCCGGGGCCCGTAAGGTACTGCGTGGGCTCTACGTCCTCTTCCTCCTTGCCGTCGCCGCTCATGTCGTTCTGCCATATGACGAAGCTGAGGAGCGCTGCGTCGTCTGTAGGCTGGCTCAGCACCTCGTATCTGGAGTATATCCTTCCGTTGTAGTAGTTGTATGGCGAAATCCAGTTGGCTGGGGTGTTAGGAGGCTTGCCGGTCCACCACCAGAAGCCGTTGCCTCCGTGGCCGCTGACCTCGTCACCCTGCCACGTGAAGGTCTCGTCCAGTATCAGGAACTCGCCGGGCCTGTTCTCGCATGCGGGGCCGCCGCATCCATGTATCGGCGTGTACGAGCAGTACTTCGGGCTGGACTGAATGCAGGTCGCCACGCTGCATTGGACCTGCGGGCATTCTGCGCTCACCTGACATTCGTCTTCACTTGGCCCGTCCTGTATGCTTGCAGAGAAGCTGTACAGCTGCCATCCGTCATGGCAATCCCATTCGCCTGATGACCTGCTGCATGTGTAGACGACTGCGAAGTTCTTGTCCGTCTCGTCCCCTGCCTGGCTGAGGCCGAACATGGAAGGCGTGATGCTTATTGACGCGTCTGTCATTCCCGTCAGCCAGTTGTCTCCGAACATGTTGCCGGACAGCTTGAACTTCTGCCAGATGTTCCCGTCGTAGCTTATGAACCCGTATTGGTACACGGCATCGTCGTCTGCCGTGACTGACAGATGATTGGTGTCTCCGGATGATTGGAAGACGTAGCTTTCGCTGCCTATTGTGTATCCGCTCTGCGGCTCTGCGAAATCCGGATAAAGAGGATGGGCGGCCATGCACGGAGCGGCCGCCAGGGAGAGAGCCGATATGGCGCCCAGAAGGAGAATTGCCGCTTTAATGATTATGGCTAATGGCGTGAGTGCTGCAAGAATCTTTCCTTCAGGGTTCATGTTCTCACGATATTTCCCTTACACTCAAGACTAGTATGAGCTGAGGTCTCTCTGGTACAACTGCATAACCTGCGTCGGTGTGAGAGCAGTAGTGAAGATCATGACCTCGTCTATCATGCCGTGCCATGGCCTGTTGTGGACGGTGCCGTATCCAGGATTGTTGTTGCCTATCCATATAGGGGCGCTGCTCGAGCCTAGGTCGCCGCTCTTCGACATCCTTCCGACCTCCACGCCGTTCCTGTAGACTATCATCTGGCTTCCGTCGTAGACGCCTGTGAAGTGGACCCACTCGTCGGGGTTGGCCGTTATGGAACCTGCGTTCAGCGTGGTCGTGCTCCCGCCGGCCTGTACCCTCATCCTGAGGTAGGCCTGCGTCGAGCCTACGTAGTAGTCGTCGAGCCCGAGCAGGAACCACTCGTCTTCAACTTCGCCTGAGGTTCCCTTTACTATGAGCCTCGGATCGTATGCATTCGGTGTGGGGTCGCTTCCGAAGCTGTTCACAGTGCACCATGCGGCAAGAGTTATCTCGTCTCCGCCGATGTTGAAGTCGCCGACGTCCACGTAGTCGTCCAGCCCGTCGAACATGAGGCCCTGGCCGTATTTCCCCGGAGCGAAGGTCGGGCCGACCCTCGTCCCGTCATGTCCGCCTTCGGAGTCATAGACGTTACCATCGAATCTCCACCATGATGAGAGATCGCTCATCCAGACCACGTTAACGCAGTTGCCCTTTCTGCATTCCTCGCCTGAGCCGCACGCATGGCCGCATTCCCCGCAGTGCTCTTTTGTTATGTTAAGGTTCGTCTCGCACGTCACGCCGTCGTCTATGCACTCTCCCCAGCCTTCATCGCAGCTCGTGACCTCGCAGTTGCCGTCTATGCACTCTTCTTCCACGGCGCATGCGTTCCCGCAGCTCCCGCAATGTTCATGGCTGCTCGTCAGGTCTGTCTCGCATCCCTCTATCTCACTGTCGCAGTTGCCCGTGTCAGGGTCGTCGCATACGCAGGCGTAGCTGGCGCCGTCGGGCTGGCAGCTCTCGTATGGTGTCTCGCAGTCGTCATAGCAGTCTGCGCAGTTATCGTCAGTGCCTATCTGGACCTCGCATCCGTTGCTGTCCACATCGTCGCAGTCCCTCCTGGAGGCATCATCGCACACGCAGTCGCCTACCTCACAGCTCATGTAAACGCCGCAAATGTTCGTGCAGCTCCCGCATGCGCTTTCATTGTTGTATATGTCGGTCTCGCAGTCCGCGGGATTGCCATCGCAGTTTTGCCATCCCTGGTCGCACTGTAGCTCGCCGCAGTTGCCGTCTATGCAAATGTCGCTTCCTGTGCACACAGTCACGCAGTCTCCGCAGTGGTTTATTTCTGTCATTATATCGGTCTCACATCCTGTCTCATCATCTCCGTCGCAGCTTGCTGTCGTGCCGGGGTCATCACACACGCAGCCTTCTGGAGTGCAGCTCATCCCAGGCCCGCACGCATGGCCGCATTCCCCGCAGTTTTCATCGTCATTGTATATGTCGGTCTCGCATCCGTTTGATAACATGTTATTGTCGCAGTCTGCATACCCGTCGTCGCACTCGGATGCAACGCATGTGCCTAACTGGCACACCTCTTCAGTGTCACTGCACGCATGGCCGCACGTGCCGCAGTTGCCCATGCTCGTGTTCAGGTTGGTCTCGCAGCCGTTGTTGGCATTCTCATCACAGTTGCCCCAGTGAGGAAGGCATGCGGGAACGCATTCGCTGTTGACGCAGCTTGTGCTGCCGTGAGCGTTCACACATTGTATGTTGCAGTCGCTGCAATGGCTTGTGCTGGATGTCGTGTCGGTCTCGCAGCCGTTATTGGCATTTCCGTCGCAGTCTGCCGTGCCTTGCGGGCATGGAGGGATCTGGCATGAGCCGTCTATGCACTCCATGCCCCCGGTGCACGCATTGCCGCAGTAGGCGCAGTTGGTGTCTGTTCCAAGAGGCGTCTCGCAGCCGTTCGTCCTGTCGTCGTCGCAGTTGCCCCAGTCATCCTGGCAGACGGGGTTGCAGATGCCGGCTGCGTTGCATGTGTTCGTTCCATGGACTTCTAAACATGTGCCGCATATGCTTTTGCAGCTGTCGGTCCCGCACTCGCGTCCGGTGCACTGCGGCTCGCACTGGCCGTCCTCGCACTGGCCGTCATGGCATTCCTGGCCGCTTGCTTCGCAGTCGTTCGGGGGGCATATGCCGCAGCTGTTGGGCGACCATCCGCACACCCTTCCGCTGCAGTCGGGTTCTAAAGCGCCCGTGCATGTCCTCCCGCAGGGGTCCTCGCATGTGTCGTCAGAGCAGAGGTTGTCGGCGCAGGTGCATGTCAGGTCCATGTCTCCTGGACACCAGCTCCCGCAGCCGTCCTCGCACTGGTCCTGCGGGCATGTGGTCTCGTTGCACGAGCAGTCCGGGACGCACTTGCCTCCGGCGACCTCGTGTATGCCGATATCGGGGGCGCTTCCGCTCGGTATGGCATTGCCGTAGAAGTCCTTCTTGAGTCCCACGTCGTATCCCTCGTCGACGAAGCTGCAGTTTGACAGTATGCGGTAGTTTCCTCCGTTGTAGTCCACGAACACCCTTGTGGGGTTGAATCCGCTTATCTCGTTGTTAGACCAGTTGCCGCCGTTCATATCGACATCCGGGAAGTTGTACGCCTTGCCGTAGTCTATCACTATGTTATTGAAGAACGTGTAGTTTGCGACCACGCTGCTGTTTATTATTACTGATGGGCCTATTATGAGGTTGTTGTATATGTCGAAGTTGTTGCCGCCGACAGAGAATGCTATGTTGTACCCGTTTATTATGTTGTGATGGTACAGGCTGCCTTCTGACGTCTTTATTGCCTGCACTGACGTTCCTGCGTTCTCTATGAATGTGTTGTACCTGACGATTTCATCCCCTCCGCTGGAGGAGTACGCGAATTCCATGCCGTTTCTCACATCATTTCCTTCGAACAGGCCATCTGTGCTTCCCGGGTCTGTGCACAGGAATCCGTTTCCTGTCCCATCCCCTGACATGCCTATCTCATTGTCTATCACGCGGAAGTCGTCGGCGTGGTATTGCAAGAGTATGGCGCTTGCATCATCCCTTTCGATGCCGATTCTTCTTATCTCGTTGTCCTCTATTGTGACATCGTATCCCGTGACCTTTATACCGTCGCCTCCGATGTAGTCTATCCTGTTGTCAAGTATATGCATGTCGGCTCCGATGCCTCCTATGGCGAACGATTCGTTCCCGGTGAGGTTGTGTATGTAGCAGTCTTCAATAGTCTGATGGACGGAGTAGCTGTAGCTTATATCCGCTCCGCCGCCCATCTCTATGCCCCTTTCAACGCCTGCTATCTCGAAGCCGCTTATCTTTATTCCTATGAGATTTCCGGGCTGTATCTTTATCCCTGTGCTTATGTTTGTGTCATAACCCTCTATCCTGGGCCTCCTTCCGCTGGCGCCGTATGAAGTGTAGAGTATGACGCTGTCTTCTGTGCCGCTGTTCTTTATCACAAGCGTCTCGTTCCATATGTCCTTCTTCTTGAAGAATATCCTGTCGCCTGATTTGAAGCTCACGGAGTTTACTTTCTGAATGGTCTTCCATGGTTTTGACATCTCGGTTCCGTCGTTCAGGTCAGAGCCCTCGCTTGATGACACGAAGTATGCCGTTATGTTGCTGCATGAGGATGCGCATGGCCCTCCGCAGTCGATTCCTTCCTCATCCTGATTCTTCACACCGTCGTAGCATGACGGGCAAGGGTCGCATGGCCCTCCGCAGTCGACGCCCTTCTCGCCCTGGTTCTTCTTGCCATCGCTGCATGACGGGCAAGGGTCGCATGGCCCTCCGCAGTCGATTCCTATCTCGCCCTGGTTCTTCTTGCCATCGCTGCATGACGGAAGGCAGTCATCGCATGGCCCTCCGCAGTCGACACCCGTCTCTCCCTGATTCCTCACGCCGTCATCGCATGTGGCATTGCTGTCACAGACAACGCACCTCCCTCCGCAGTCGATTCCTTCCTCATCCTGATTCTTCACACCGTCGTAGCATGACGGGCAAGGGTCGCATGGCCCTCCGCAGTCGACGCCCTTCTCGCCCTGGTTCTTCTTGCCATCGCTGCATGACGGGCAAGGGTCGCATGGCCCTCCGCAGTCGATTCCTATCTCGCCCTGGTTCTTCTTGCCATCGCTGCATGACGGAAGGCAGTCATCGCATGGCCCTCCGCAGTCGACACCCGTCTCTCCCTGATTCCTCACGCCGTCATCGCATGTGGCGCAATCGGCACAGGGTCCTCCGCAGTCTATATCGTCCTCTCCTTGATTGAGTATGCCATCGTAGCATGTCCCCCCGCCCGTGCCTATTACGGCGACTCCTGCAACTATTACAAGCTGTATGAGGATGAGTAATAGTCCAATCTGCCATATCATGCTTCATCAACCAGAGGTAAACCCCTTGCAATTGGGTATAATTAATGTATTGGGTCAACTATGATATAAAATTTGCCAGATTATCAATTCGGTTGTTACCTCCCATTTACATAATGCTTTAATAGTTTACGGACATGAATGCTTAACATGGAAAGGTCAATCGTGGTAGCTGTAACGTTCATGCTGCTGGTTGCTGCATTGTCGGTTTCGGTATCAGGTGAGGCAGAAACCATGAACGTGTCTCAGAATGCCAGCATATCGACAGCAGAGGCCGTCGTGAACCTCACGCTTGTAGAGGTCCCGCAAGGCTCCGGATTCACAGGACTTTTCTCTTACGCGCCTTTCGACTTCACGGCATTCTTTGATTCCGTGGGTTCGCTGCTTTTGTCATTGTTCGGCTATTCCTAGGGCCTTATTCCTGAAAACCGTTTCATTATGAGGAACCTCGCATAGACAGCCGCGAACGCTGCTATGAAGGAGACCATCAGTATTGGGAGCGGGTCTATGTCCGTGACTCCGGGCCTCGCTATCCATGGAGTGAGCTCTATTACGAGAAGCGGTGCAGCAAATGAGACGAACACTATAGTGAATGTCACGAATGGGCTTGCAAGCATCTTCACTAAGACCCTTCTTGTGAATCTTCTCAGCTTGGATGCGCCTTCCTTGTCTCTCACAATTAATCTTTGAGGGCTCATATTAATAACACCGTTCCAATAGCTAGACAGGTGATATAGTGAGGCTATGGACCGAAAGCCACAGGCCGGGAAGCGTAAAGGACATGGCAGGCCAGAAGAAGGCTGTGGATGATGTGCGTGCATTCCTTTCTTCCTGGAAGCAGGGGACAGGCCTCATCATACACGGGCCCACGGGCACGGGAAAGACGATTCTTGTCGAGATGCTCGCCAAGGAGAGGGGAGACTTCCTTGTGCAGCTTGATGCGTCAGAGAAGCTAACGGGAAAGAACATAGAGGACATGCTCTCTGTCGCGAGCAAGCAGAGGACGCTCTTCCATAAGGGCAAGCTCATACTTCTTGACGAGGTGGACTGCCTGAGCGGCAGGTCTGACAGGGGGGCCTCGGGCGGCATAGTAAAGATAATAAGCGAGTCGAAGTTTCCCGTCGTAATATGCGTAAACGACATAAAGGAGCCCAAGCTCAAGCCCATAAAGAAGGTCTGCAAGGCCGTGCGGTTCGACAAGGTTGAGAGGCAGGACATGATATCGTTCATGAAGAAGGTAGCCAAGGCCGAAGGGCTTGACGTGACAGACGATGTCCTTTTGAATCTTGCCAGATGGTCTGACGGCGACATGAGGTCTGCCCTTCTGGACATGCAGATGCTCTCCCTTGGCGGGAAGAATGTCGATGAGGAGAAGTTCCTCTCGCTCGGATTCCGTGAGAGGAAGAAGGGGATGGAGGATGTGATAATGGGTCTCATGAGGACGCCTTCCCTGAAGGCCAACAGGATGGCCATGTGGAACGCAGACGCGGATTCAGACGACCTCTTCCTATGGTTCGAGAGCAACCTTTTCAGGACCACGGACGATCCGGAATTCATAGCGGACGCCTACGATAAGCTGTCAAGAGCGGACATATTCAGGGGCATAGTCTCTAGGCAGCAGAACTGGAGGTTCAAGGCCTACATGAGCGACATAGTTGCAGGCGTGGCTTCCCTCAGAAAGGGCGATTTCATAAAGCCTGCGCAGATAAGGACGCCTGACAGGATAATAATGCTTTCCCAGGCAAGGTTCAGGAACGCCGGGATAGAGCCGGTTGTGGCAAAGATAGGGAAGAAGTACCACTGTTCACTGAAGGCCGCAAGGAGCGAGTACCTGCCGTATCTGAGGTTCATGGCCGGAAGGGGCCTCGGCGTCCCAGATGAGCTGGATCTAACAGATGAAGAGGCCGAAGCGCTTAAGAAGCATTGATACCCATATCATTCTAGAATCGTTCACAAGGGCTCGTGGCTCAGTTTGGATAGAGCGCTGGATTGCGGATCCAGAGGTCCGGGGTTCAAATCCCCGCGGGCTCGCTTCCATTTAAAAAACTTTTCTCTCAAGAGAGTGCATGAGAGCCTTGACAGAAGAAGATTTTGTAAAAGATGTCCAGAGCAGATTCGATGAGTGGCTTCTCGGTTACATAAACGGTGAGATAAAGCCGGGTACGCGGAGGTGCAGAAGCACAAAGACGGTGCATCTTACACAGGTTAAGGGTCATATAAGCAACGTTCTCAATGACAAGTATCAGAACATCTTCGACAGGGGGGCGTCCCTCTCAGATAAGGTCAAGGATATAGTGCATACGTGCCTTAGCGATGCCGGGTATGCAAAGAGGGACAGGTTCGGTTTATACGACCTGAGTCCGGACTCGGTGCTGAACAGACTTGACCATAAGACTTTCTATTAGTATGCCGGCGCGCGTTCTGTAAGAACATTTAAATACCTGGCGGTTAAAATAAGTTAAATCAAATCGGTGGTATGATGGCTGAAAATGCTGATAGCGGTCTGAGGTGCGTCTCGTGCGGGAAGAAGGTTGAGACCGAGAACTTCTGGGTGGAGTTCGACTGTCCCAACTGCAGCGAGGAGAAGATAATCCGCTGCGAGAGGTGCAGGAGGCTCGCTAACGTCTACAAATGCGGAAAGTGTGGGTTCGAGGGACCCTAGGTGACGATAATGGGAGACGTAATTCTCGTATACAAGATACTTCCGGCAGACCCTGAGAAGTTCGATTCTATAAAGTCTGCCCTTGAGGGAATAAAACACCAGAGGATAGAAGATGAGCCCATAGGCTTTGGGCTCAATGCCGTGAAGTTCACCTGCATTGTGCCTGACGAGGGCGGCAAGCAGGAAGAGCTCGAAGAAGAGATAAGAAAGATTGACGGCGTCGGAGAGCTCGAGCTCCTTCATTTCTCAAGAAGCATGTAGACCGTGCACTCTTCTTTCTGTTATAATCATGCAGCTGTCGCTGCGCGGAGTGATAAAATTAAGAAAGCGAAGGCTTACTTCTTCTTTGCCTTCTTCTCGGTCTTTTTCTTAGCTGCCGGCTTCTTCTCTTTCTTGGGTTCTTCCTTCTTCGGTTCAGGCTTCTTCTCTTCTGCCTTCGACTTTTCCTCGACCTTGGGTTCTTCCTTCTTCTCGGCCTTCGGCTTGGTCTTTGCCGCTGTCGCCCTCTTCCTCTCAGAATCCTTTGCCTTTTCTATGTCCTTTGCACTGGGTTCCCTGAGTTCAAGTTTCTTGAAGACTCCGCTCTGCTTGTATGCACCTATAACTTCGTCGTCTGTGGCGTTCTTCTTGACCTTTATCGTCTCCGGTGTCGGTTCTATGTGGTGTATACTGCACTTCCTTCTCTTGACATTGGTTACGGCCTTTGGGCCTGTGACAAGAACCAATCCGTCTTCAAGAACGTCTAATACGACGCAGTACTTGCCTGCCTCCCTTCCGGCAGTCTTTACGCATATCCTTCCAACTTCAATCATTTTCCCATCTCTCCATGTTTTTAGACTTAATGTGCTTTCTTGTGCACGGTGCGCACAGGTTCCCGCCGTATGGTCTGTCCGGTCTCTTCTGGTTCTTCGGTAGCTTCGCTATCTCGAATGGCAGCCCTCTCGGGACGCCGTGGAGGGGCTTCTTGCACTCAGCGCACCTTGCGACTCCCGGCTTCTTCTTCTTGTAGGGGATCTTCACCGTGCCGCCTGGAGTTGTCACCCTCTTCCTTGCAAAGCTTCTCGACCTCTGTGCTGGCGTTGGCATGTAACTCACCTGATAGATTAACATTGTATGTAGCAAAACCTTTTATTAGTTTACGTCGTTTTGCATTTAAAACTGTTACTCGACCCCCATTAGCTTACGGAGTATGAATGTGGCAGGAAGGCTTATGAATATGTACCACCAGAACCAAGTGAGGTAGCTCCCTATGAACGGGAGCTCGAATGGCATCTCCGCTATGAACATGTCAAAATGAACGGATTCGGGGTTCTCCTTCTGGAATATTAAGAATCCTTCCATCGTGTTCATGGGACGCCATAACGCGCCCTTGTGCTCGAATATCTCTCCATTCTCAAACGTCTCGCCGTCGCTGAAAGCTCCGTCGTCGTTGAAGTCCACCCCGACCGTGAACCCGTCAGTCCTGTTATCGTATGTCATCGTGTGGTTCTCCTCCTGATATACGAACCTGCCTTCCGTGTCTCCTGCAAAGCTTGCCGTGACCCCGCCGAAGTTGCCGTTGAGCCATCCGAGGAGCATGAAGAAGAGCATCATCGTGACTATCATCGGCTTCATGCTCATCCTAAACTGCGTCTGGCTGGCCTTGAGCATCTCGCTTGCGTACTCGTTCATCTTGGCGTTGTCGCCCTCCTTCTTTGCCTGGTTCATCTTATCCTTGTAGAACTTCATGTCGTCCTTCATCTTCCTGACCTCCTCAGGCTTTGTGAGAACCCTGTAGATTATGGTTATGGTCAGGGACAGCCCTACAGATAGCAGTGTTATTATCATGAACGGGCTCAGCTGGATCATTTCTCCACCATGAGGTTCTTTAGAACGGTCAGTAGCTCGTCAGAAGCCTTCCTTATCCCTTCGAATCTGCAGCGGATTATCTTTACGCCACTTCCGGCCTTTGAGCAGAGCGACAGCGTGTACATCTTCTCAGTATCCTTGTGGGCCTCATACTCGTCCCTGTCTTCCAGCTTTCCTTCGAGCGCGTCCGGGTCCACGTCTATGTAGACGAAGAGGTCGGGCATGAATGCGGATATGGTGTCGTCGCTTATGACCGGGAAGAATCCCGAGCTGGTCCTTACGGTGCAGTAGCCGTTTATTATGACATGGGAACCCTTGGCGTCCATCAGCTTGACCCTCATGCTCTGGTTTATCTTCTGCTGCGTAGTCTTGACAGTCTCAAGCTCCTCGGCCGCTCCTTCCTGGCTGCCGGAGAAGTCGCTGAAGCTGATCATCCTGAATTTGACCTTTG
>CAZGWZ010000027.1:0-10823 GCA_964529545.1 uncultured archaeon | reverse complement strand
TCAGGTAATAGCTCATGTCAGGCATCTCGATATAGGAGAATGAAATATCTCCATCGATTCCAAGCGACATGAAATCCTCCTCCGAGAAGCTGTGGAGATGTCCGTAGTACGGGGCATCAGCTCCGCAGTTCTCGCATTTCCCGTAAATTATCCTCTCCCTGTAAGGGACGCTTACTATGACGCTCTTGCTTGCAAGCCTCACTATCTCGTGGACAGCTTCCTCCCACTCGGGTATGTGCTCTACGATCTCGAGTGCTGTCACATGATCGAAATGCCCGTCTGGGTAATGCATGTCCCTGGCATCGGAAACCTCCAGTTCCACATCCCTGCCATTGAGGACCTGCCTTGCAGACTCGAGACGTGTCTCGGATATGTCGGAGCCGCTCAGCGAAAGGTCCGTCCTGTCAGAAAGCATCCCGAGCCAATAACCTTCTCCGCAGCCGACGTCGTGCAGGCTTCCCTCATTGCCGAGAAGCGGGTAGATCTGCTCATACCTGTTCCTTTCTATAGGCCTCATAACTCCGAATGAGCCCATCTTGTTGTAATACCTTCCGCAATCCATGAGAGAACTACGAGGGAAAATTTTAAAAGATGCAAACATCGGCCGATGAATAACGTGATGTCCCTTTCAGTTGAGAAGCACGCCGATTATGATCATCGTCTGGAAGACGATCCACAGGAAATATGTGATGATTATCGGCTTCTCCATGTGGACGACCCCGTATATCAGCCACACGGCCGATATGAAGTTCATGCCGCCCCATGTGAGGACCGAGACACCGCTTATGTCCTGTTCAAGCCACACCTTGAGGAGCTGCGGTATGGTCATAAGGGGACCGGCTATGCCCACTACGTATATGAGCTTGTCGAGCATGTTCTTGAGAGGATCAGGATGCGGATAGGGCTCGTGCTTCTCGTATATCCTCTTCCTCTTGTGCTGGTGGTGTCTTGCATCGGTCACGCAATCACGAAGGTATCTTGAACTTGTTTATCTGGGAGTTGGCATACATGATGATCTTAATGGCGACGTATATTATCGCCATGTCCATCAGCAACACTATGACGTTGAAATAGGCATAGCCGTCGGACGCCCTCCACTGCACGTAGAAAAGCGGGAACCCGAACAGGAAGTCCCAGCCGGCGAAGTCCGGCAGTCCGCCCCAGACGTTTATCAGCTGGAGCGGAAGGAAGCATATGAAGAAGATGGTCCAGAACCTGTACTTCACCAGGACGAGACGTTTCAGCTCAGCGACTGTAAGCTTCTCTTTCATATATGAATTTATCTCGCTGTTCCCTTAAATAGAATCCGTAATATACAGCCGAAAAAATGAAAGTTTAAATATTGAAACTTCCTTAAATAGTGCAGGGCTTCAAAATTATGCAAAAAGTCGACAATGGAATTCTAAACGCCGCGCTTGCCCTGCGTGACGGCACCGTCTGGAAAGGCAGAGGTTTCGGTCAGGCGCTGAAGGTTACTGGCGAAGTGGTCTTCAACACGGGCATGATGGGTTACACCCAATCCGTGACGGACCCATCATACACAGGCCAGATACTCTGCCAGACTTATCCGCTAATCGGCAACTATGGCGTGTGCAGGGAGGAGTTCGAGTCCGATGGTCCGAAGATACGCGGCTACATAGTCTCCGAGGCCTGCAAGGGACCGTCGCATTACACCTCTGAGATGGGGATATCCAGATGGCTCCGTGAGAACAGGGTGCCCGGTATAGAGGGCGTGGACACAAGGGAGCTCACCAAGATGCTGAGGTCCGAGGGCACCATGCTCGGCGCGCTCGAGGTCTCTGAGGACGAGATAGACGCCGGAAGGCTCCTTGAGGAGGCGAAGAATGCAGAGGACCCGAGCGCAACGGATCTCGTCGGAAAAGTCACCATACCAAGGCCGGTGATACATCCGGGAGACGGGCAGAAGGTGGTCGTCATAGACTGCGGCATGAAGCTCGGAATAGCATGGTCACTGTCGCAGAGGAAGGCGAACGTCGTGAGGGTCCCGGCAGGCTACAGCGCGGACAGGATAATGGAGCACGAGCCTAAAGGCATAGTCATATCGAACGGCCCAGGCGACCCGAAGATGGCAGGCTACGTCACAAAGACCGTCAAGGACCTGATCGAATACAAGATACCAATGATGGGCATATGCCTCGGTAACCAGATAATAGGCCACGCTTTCGGCTGCGACACCTACAAACTGAAGTTCGGCCACAGGGGGCAGAACCATCCGGTGGTCGATGAGGAGACTGGCAAATGCTACATAACGAGCCAGAACCACGGGTTCACGATAAGCCCCGAGTCGGTCAAGGACAACAATCTGAAGATAAGCTTCATGAACGTCAACGACAACACGGTGGAGGGCGTGGAGCACAGGAAGCTCCCGGTCTTCGGAGTGCAGTTCCACCCGGAGGCGAGGCCCGGGCCGGTGGACACGGGATTCCTCTTCGATAAATTCGTAAAGATGATGGTGCATGGCAAGAGATAAGAGCATAAAGAAGGTGTTGATAATCGGCTCCGGAGGGATAAGGATAGGACAGGCCGCGGAGTTCGACTACTCGGGCTCGCAGGCGCTGAAGGCATTGAAGGAGGAGGGCATAGAGACCGTCCTCGTCAATCCTAACGTCGCGACCATACAGACATCACACGACCTCGCGGACAAGGTGTACCTCGAGCCCATAACGCTGGAATTCATGGAGAAGATAATCTCAAAGGAGACGCCGGACGGCATACTCCTCGGCTTCGGGGGCCAGACCGCGCTTAACATGGGCGTAAATCTGGAGGAGAAGGGCATACTGAAGAAGTACGGCGTGAGGGTCCTCGGCACTCCCGTGGAATCGATAGTCAAGACCGAGGACAGGGACCTCTTCAAGCAGGCTGTCCTGAATGCGGGAGGATTCGTCGCCAAGAGCAGGTCGTGCTCCGGCATCTCAGAATCGAGGAAGGCAGCAAAGGAGATAGGATATCCAGTGATTGTGAGGCCGGCTTACATACTTGGAGGTCTCGGCTCGGGGACCGCGTGGAACGAGGAGGAGCTGGACGCGGTGGTCGAGAAGGGGCTGAAGCATTCCATGATAGGGCAGGTCCTCGTGGAGCGCTACCTCCACCACTGGAAGGAGGTCGAGTACGAGGTGATGAGGGACGCCGACGACAACTGCATAACCGTATGCTGCATGGAGAACTTCGACCCGATGGGAGTCCACACGGGAGACAGCATAGTGGTCGCCCCGAGCCAGACGCTCACCGACAGGGAGTATCACTGGCTGCGTGACATATCGATAAGGGTCGTGAGGTCGCTTGGGATAGTTGGCGAATGCAACATCCAGTTCGCGCTCAACCCGGAGAAGATGGAATGCGCAATAATAGAGATAAACGCGAGGCTTTCGAGGTCGTCTGCTCTGGCGTCCAAGGCCACCGGCTATCCGCTCGCATACGTCGCGGCAAAGCTGGTCCTGGGCTACACGCTGCCGCAGCTATCGAACAGGATTACAGAGGTCACGTCGACTTGCTTTGAGCCAGCGCTGGACTACCTCGTCGTCAAGGTCCCGAGATGGGAGGCGAGGAAGTTCGAGGGCGTGGACCCGAGCCTGGGCTCTCAGATGAAGGCCATCGGTGAGGTCATGGCGATCGGAAGGAGCTTCGAGGAGGTCATACAGAAGGCCATAAGGATGCTCGAGATAGGAAGGGAGGTAGTGGAGAAGAAACCGGTCATAGCCGACAGGGAAGCGCTTAAGAGGGAGCTGGAGGCGCCCACCGACCAGAGGCTGTTCGCCGTGGTGGATGCGCTCAGGTCCGGCATGAGCGTCGGGACCATCCACGAGATAAGCGGCATAGACGAATGGTTCCTTCACAAGATGAAGAACATAACAGACACGTACGCAAAGCTGAAGGAGGTCCGCTTTTCGGATGATGACTTCGCCCAGGAGATAGCAGAAGCAAAAAAGCTCGGATTCTCAGATGCAAAGCTTGGCGAGTGCATGGGCGTGACTGCCGAGAGGATAAGGATACTCAGAAAGCACTACGGGATACTCCCTGTCGTAAAGCAGATAGACACCCTCGCAGCCGAGTACCCCGCAAAGACGAATTATCTTTACATGACTTACAACGGGAGCTTCAGCGACATAGACTTCTCAGAGAAAGGGGAGGTGCTCGTGATAGGCGCAGGGCCGATACGGATAGGGTCCAGCGTGGAGTTCGACTGGTGCACCATGAACTGCGTGTGGGAGCTGAAGAACCGGGGATACAGCACGATCGTGGCGAACTGCAACCCGGAGACGGTATCGACCGACTACGACATGAGCGACAAGCTGTACTTCGACGAGCTCAGCATGGAGAGAATAATGGACATAATAGAGATGGAGCAGCCCCTTGGGGTGGTGGTATCCGTCGGAGGCCAGACGTCTAACAACCTGGCGTACTCGCTGAGCAAGAGGGGCGTGACGCTTCTTGGTACCTTCGGAAGGGACATAGACTCCGCCGAGGACAGGCACAAGTTCTCGTCGATGCTCGACAGGCTTGGGATAGCCCAGCCGCGATGGGACTCATTCACCAGCATGTCCGGGATAACGAGCTTCGTGAAGAAGAACGGATACCCTGTCATAATAAGGCCGTCATACGTGCTCTCCGGCTCAGCAATGAAGGTTGCGAGGAACGAGGCAGAGCTGAAGAGCTACCTTTCGGGCGCGGTCAGCCTCTCAAGGGACTATCCGGTGGTCGTCTCCAAGTTCATAGAGGGGGCAAAGGAGGTGGAGGTCGACGGCGTCGGCGACGGAAGGAACGCATACGTGGGCGCCATAATGGAGCACATAGAGCCTGCAGGGGTGCACAGCGGGGATGCGAGCATGGTCATACCTCCGATATCACTTGACGAGAAGACGAAGAAGAGGATATACGAGTACACCGAGAAGATATCGAGAGAGCTCGGCATAAAGGGCCCGTTCAACATGCAGTACATGGTCAAGGGCGACAGGATATACGTGATAGAGTGCAACCTCAGGGCTTCCAGATCCATGCCATATACGAGCAAGAGCGTCGGGGTAAACATGATAAAGCTGGCAACAAGATGCATGCTCGGGGAGCCTCTCCCGAGAGGCCTCGTAACGAATCACATAAAGTCATTCTCGATAAAGTTTCCGATGTTCTCGTGGGCCAGGTTCAAGGGCATAGACCCTGTGCTCGGCGTGGAGATGGTATCAACCGGCGAGATAGCATGCATGGGAGAGACCTTCGACGAGGCCCTCATAAAGTCAATGCTCGCCACGGAGTCGGGGATAAAGACCGGCGGAAGGGTGATGGCAAACGGGCTTGGCAGGGCAAGGCTCGCGAAGCTCAGGAAGGCCGGATTCAGGATAGTCGACGGGAAGGACGGAAAGCTTCCGGACATGTTAATCGACGTTACGGAGAATCCGGAAAAGAGGAGAGAGCTTGCAGTGCTCGGAGTCCCGATTTTCACCCAGCTCTCCCTCATAGACGCGTTCCTTGACGCGCTCATAAGAAAGCCGAAGCTTTCTGCAAGGGAATTGAAAGACTACTGGAGGTTATCAGGAATGGACAGGGAATTCAAGATAGGAAAGATCGAGAACGGCACGGTGATAGACCACCTGCCGTCGAACAAGGCGTACGACGTCCTGGAGACGCTCGGCGTCAGGAAGGAGTACCCGAACGCGATAGTGAGCATGGTCACGAACCTTCCCAGCGGCAAGCACGGGGTGAAGGACATGCTCAAGATCGAGGGCAAGATCCTTTCGCCGGAAGAAATCAGGAAGGTCGTCCAGATAGCGCCGAAGTCGACGATAAACATCATAAAGGACTTCGAGGTGTCGAGGAAGGTCACGTTCTCTGATCGGTCCGGAAAGTGAAGTGTGGATGCGAACGTCCGGACTGACGCATAACTTAGTATCTCATCTGTTGGACGTATAGCGTTTTTTCTGACCTGAAAGGCTTCATCATGTACCTGAGGGCTTTCCTGAGCGGGACGTTCGGCTTGAAGTAATAAGAAGCCGGGCCACTACGCTGTTCATTTCCGCCTCTAATGAATTCTCCTGCCTCTCCGACCTCGCTAGTGAAGCACCAAAGACCCAAATCGCCGCACGTACCCGTGAAAACCGTTTCCAGCAAGCCGTCCTCATGCTTAAGCGCCATCATCCGTTCAAGCAGATAATCATTGGGGATGTCCGGAAAGGTCGTGGAATATCCGAGACGCACCCACGTGTCTCCAGCAAGCAGCGCTTTCACGACTTCCCTTGCGACCCTATCGCCCTGCAGCCTCTCCTGAGGAGCGCCTCTCTCCAGCGCAGCCATCCTTTTCTCGAAATTGCGATTAATGAAGTCGTCGCGGCCATAAGCCTCTAACTGAGCCTTCTTTATCGGATATGTGAGACTGTAGAGGTCTGCCGGCTTTATGGATGCGTTCACAGTGTCGGGGAAGACAATCTCGCCTGACATGCAATTAATATTGATGCCAAGTTTTTTAAGTCCAAAATAAGAATCATAAAGGACTTCGAGGTATCTAGGAAGATAAGCCTCTCGTCGAAGTAGCGGAAGTGGGAAATGATATGCGCGCTCTGCAGGAATCAGATGAAGGATTACAGTCCCGTGCTTAACCGCTTTGAGATAGACGAGTCCCATTATGCAGTCATCTGCACTGATTGCATAGACAAGTTCCTCCGATGGCAGAGGGAGACGATGGCAAAGCTCTTCCCGACGAAGGCCGCGAAGAAAATGCACGGGAACGGATGACTAAGCGTATGGCATGCCAGGACGTCAGAGTATGGGCACTCGCCTGTTCGCGATGGCTGTGCTGAACTCATGGAATCTTCCGTCTCCGATGCCATCCCTGACTACGTTGAGAGGCGTGAGATGATCTCCTTCGGAAACATCGCCGTTGTACAGGTGCTCTATGTTCTCCTGTAACCTTTGCCTGGCGCATTCAGAAAGTTCCGAGTAGCTGATGTTCCCGGTTATCTCCTCCGGTTTCCCGCTCTCGAAGTAGTTCATCCACCTCTTCATTGACCTTTCCTGGTAAGCCTTGAAATCCTTCATGAATTCATTTGAATCAGCCCATATCTTCTTGATATCCTGGCCGATCAGCCCGTTGTTCTCCACCATTATCTGATCTATCATGCCCCCTATGCGCTTAAGCACTTCTTTGGGACTGAGGCCCTCAGCAAGCGGCTTGTCCATGTTAAGCCCTATATAGACCTCGGCATATTCATCGTCGATGTCAAGCTTGATGTTTGAACCCGGGGTCAGGAGCTGCAGAAGCATTCCCCACTCGACACCGTACCGCTTTGACATGCTTATGTCCCAGAGTTTCTCCCGGTCTATGCCGACCTCGCCTGAGAGCGGGTAGTTTACGCGTGGCATGACGTGCGCGTCATATAGCATCCCCGATAGCGGCTTGAATGCGCTGTTATTGACCCTGCCGCCGAGCTTTCTTTTCTCGCCTTCCATATGATAGCGGGTGAAGCATGACTTGACGAACTTTATTTTGGAGCCTTCTCGATAAAGAGGCAGACCGAGAGATATGACATCTCTGGACCTTATCTGGGCATTCTCCGCATCTAGGTATACTATAGCAGAGCCGCCCTTGGAACGTGTCTTGTTAGACCCTAGCGAGCTTACCATCATGTTCCATCCCTTGCCCCTGGGCTCGGGTCCGCTCATGAGTACGTCACCGTAGAAGTCAGAAGCGTAATCACCTATGACCTCATCCGTCTCATTTCCGAGCACGAGATGATATATGGTAGGTATGGGAATGCCGTCGTCTTGGCAGTCCTGTAATATGGTATCCTTTACCGTGTACAGCGCCCCCCTGTTCTTCTTGACGATCTCATCATCTGACTGATCTGCAAGTATTATCTCGTTAATCCTGAAATCTATGCCTTTCTCACGGGCCTTATGGTTAGCGAGTGCTATCTGCTTTATGGTGTTGCTCATGGCATCCGGTCTCTCGTCCTTGTCGGGCACTATGACTGTTATGCTTCGGTTGTATTCGCCGCCGAGTATATCATCTGATGTATAGAAGTTGTGTTTTATCGGGTCCCCATATAGCTGCTTCATTTGACCACCATATTGTAACAAATGATATGGAATAGTGATGATTAGCTTTATAAAGGTGTGAGAATCTACTCAGGAATCCGGGTCTTCGAGTAATACACGCATTCCTTCCGCAACCCGCATATGCCGCATCTGGGATTCCTCGGAAGGCAAACGTTCCTGCCGTACATGACCATGAGATGGTTGATTTCCTTCCAGTACTTCCTCGGAACGACATTCTTCAGCGCGGGTTCCGTCTCCTCGGGCGTCTTCGTGTCGACAAGCCCCAGCCTGTTCGATATCCTGTGGACGTGGGTGTCCACCGGAAGGGCGTCGTCATCGAACGCATAGACCTGTACGCATCCGGCCGTCTTCGGCCCGACCCCTTCAAGCTGCATGAGCTTCTCCCTGTCCCTTGGCACGACGCCCCCGAACATGCCAAGCAGCTGCCTGGATATGATCTTTATCCTCGCGGCCTTGACCTTGTAGAAGCCGCTGGGCCTTATGAGCTCCTCTATCTCTGTGACGGGAGCCTTCAGGATTTCCTCGGGTGTCGAGTATTTAGAGAAGAGCCTTTCGGTCGCGACCGCGGTGTTCTCGTCGCGCGTCCTCTGGGAGAGGACCGTCGATATCAGCACCCGGAACGGGTCGCTGCCTGAGACGACCGCGTCCCTGACGGAATGCCTGCGCATCTCGGACAATAAGAGTGTTATGTGCATAATAAGACTCTCACGCATGTGTTTTAAAAGGGAATCGCGGCATACACAATATAATGGAGGAGATCATAGCATTCCTGGCAGCGAACTGGTTTGCGTACATCGTCATACCAATCCTAATATTCCTCGCCAGGATAACCGACGTGAGCATGGGCACGCTGAGGATTATATTCGTCTCCAAGGGCATGAGGTTGCCCGCACCGCTGATAGGCTTCTTCGAGGTTCTCATATGGCTCCTCGCCATACAGCAGATAATAGGCAACCTGACGAACGCGTTCAGCTACATAGCCTATGCGGGCGGCTTCGCCGTCGGTACATACGTCGGTCTCAGGCTGGACGAGAGGCTTTCATTTGGCAAGGTCTCCATCACAATAATAACAGACAAGGACGCAAAGAGGCTTTTGAAGAATCTCAAAGACGCCAAGTACACCGTGACCACAATGGGAGCGGACGGGCCGAAGGGCGGTGTGAGGCTCCTCATGACCGTGCTGGACAGAAGGGACG
This sequence comes from uncultured archaeon, assembly GCA_964529545.1. GTDB lineage: Archaea > Aenigmatarchaeota > Aenigmatarchaeia > QMZP01 > JAFGSV01 > JAFGFG01. Next base: position 1,563 of record CAZGWZ010000027.1, on the reverse strand, counting down.
TCAAGAAGGTCATAAATATGGTGAAGACGTATAACAAGGATGCATTCTACTCCATCCAAGACGTCAGATATGCAAGGGATAATTTTATCACGGAGCCGCAGTTCAGGAAGAGGAAGTTTCTGAGGATGTTCAAGAAGACCAGATAGGCCTCACGTGCCTATCTTGACGTTATCGGCAATCCCCTTCAGCGTCGCTATGGCCGATAGCGCCGCAAGGTATGACGTCTTCCTGTTGCCGGGGGACGGCTTGTTCTCTACGGTCGTGGTCATCTTCCCGAACGGTCCCTCAGCAGTAACCTCGTGGACGTTCGCCTCTGTGAACGGGTCCGCGACTATCCGAACCTTGGTCTTGTCCGGGCCTATGCCTGCGAGCGACAGCGCCATGGAGACGTTTATGTTCTTTGGGAATAGCTCGGATGCCTGCCTCGCCGTGCCCTCGAATATGACGGTCGGCTTTCTTATGCTCCCGAGGGATATGCCGAGCTTCTCTATCCCGGGCGCGCCTGCGAATGACTTCGGTTGCTTCCTCGTCGTGAGCTTCACGTAGTCGGCGCCTGATATGAATGCGGCCTTTATGCCATCAAGTCCGGCTATCGCTCCCGATGGCACGTATATCTTCTTTCCATTCTCTTCTGCCTTCTTAGAAAGCGACAGGAGCAGCTCCTTGTCCGAGAAAGCGCCCACGCTCATCACCATGAGGTCAGCAATGTCAAGGACGTTTGAGGCCCTCTCCCTGACGCATTCCTGAGAAGCCGCCTCCACGATTATGCCGACTCCCTGCATGTCGGCGACGCGAAGGACGCACTGCGGGCTCGACTTCCTGAGACTCCTGAGAAGAGATTCGCACTTCTCCATGTCATTGTCAAGAAGGTATGAGAGCTCGAACCTCTCGCTCTTGTCTGTGTGCTTTGCAAGCGCCGTCCCTATTGCCCCGCAGCCCAGTATCCCGATTTTGAGAACGCTCATGATAATAGAGTGCAAGAAAGCTTAAAAAATCACACTAGATTCAAATATGTGTCAATCAGGTCGAGGTAGCGGGTCCTGGGCCTCTCTCCGATCCTCGACTTCACTATGTCAATGTTCGCCTTCATCAATGCGCTGAGACCTGTTCCGTTCTTGCCTATTGTCCTGAACCTCTCGAGGGTGAGCTCGGTCTGCTCGGGTGTCTCCCCCCACCTTTCATAGACTGACTGCGCGTTATATGGAACCTTGAGGACGCTCTTGTTCTGCCTCGTGACCCTGTCTTCTGATGCGGTGTACTTGTTCTTCTTGAACTCCATCTCCGCCTTGAAGCTGTCATCCAGGAGGGCAAGGCGGTCGACAAGGAACTCCGTAGTATCTTCCTTTGTACCGGGCTCGTACTCGACAAGTATCTTCTTTCCATTGTCCCCTAATCTCTGGACGTAGTCGCCCTTGTTCAGATGGACCAGCATGTGAGAGTTGTTTATGATGGACTTTAGGTCATTCAGGGAGTAGTCCTTCAATATACCGCCCTTCATGTCGTTTCCGATTAGCATCTGCCCATTCTCGTTAATCTGGTCCGCAGACTCGAAGAGCATGTAGT
>CAZGWZ010000026.1:7153-11010 GCA_964529545.1 uncultured archaeon | reverse complement strand
AACGAAGGTGGGCTTCTCTAGAAAGTATGGAACTATAATCCATGACAGTAAAGGACGCGCAGTCTTGCTTGATGGTTCCGGCGGCGTCCCAGAAATGATTGCAGAGTGGAACGACGAATCAAAAGCCAGGCTATCGAAGGTTTTCGGTTACGACGTCAGGGAGCTGAACGGAATACAGAGGATGTTTGAAAGCATAGTTGACGTGTTTAGTTTGACGTACCAGCAGTAACATTTATATACTACCTATGAAATATAGTTCATATGAAAAGAAATTCATATGATAACTTCTTCATGAACTTCTCGAGCAGGTCGAAGTTCGACATAATAATGGCCCTCCGGGAAGGCCCGCTCAGCGTGAGCGACATAGTTAAGAAGGTGGGCGACGAGCAGAGCGCCGTGTCCCACAATCTCTCCAAGATGTCAAAGTGCCACATACTGGATGTGAAGCAGGACGGAAAGCAGAGGATATACTCTCTCAACGAGAAGACGGTGATTCCCATACTCGAGATAGTCGACAGGCATGTGAAGCACTGCTGCCTCGGGAGGTGTCATAATGAGTGCAGGTAATATTTATCTTGACAATGCGGCCACCACGAGGGTGGACCCTGAAGTCATGAAGGCCATGATGCCCTACTTCGATGAGCATTTCGGCAACATGGCGAGCCTCCATTCCTGCGGAAGGGAGGCCGAGGCGGCCGTGGAGAAGGCAAGAAGGGACATAACAAAGAAGGTGAACGGCAAGGGCCACAGGCTCGTGTTCACAAGCGGCGGAACTGAGTCCAACAACTTCACGCTGAAGGGCGTGGCCTTCGCAAACAGGGAGAAGGGAAGGCACATAATAACGACGAAGATAGAGCATGACTGCATACTCAATACTGCGAAGTGGCTCGCTAAGCAGGGCTTCGAGGTTACCTACCTTCCGGTGGACAGGGAGGGATTCGTTGATCCCGCCGAGCTTGCGGGCGCGATAAGGAAGGACACGCTGATAGCCTCCGTGATACACGCCAACAACGAGATAGGGACGATAGAGCCAATCAGGGAGCTCGGCAAGGTGTGCCATGAGAAGGACGTTCTCTTCCACACTGACGCATGCCAGAGCTTCACCAAGGTCCCGATAGACCTGAAGAAGGACAACATAGACCTCATGACCATAAACTCCCACAAGATATACGGGCCCAAGGGTGTGGGCGGCCTGTTCGTGAGGGAAGGCATAAGGATGGACCCTCTTTTGAACGGTGGAGGCCAGGAGTTCGGCCTGAGGAGCGGCACGGTGAACGTCGCAGGCATAGTAGGGTTCTCAAAGGCGGTCGACATAATGAAGGACAGCCATGTGAAGCACATGGCAAAGATGAGGGACATGCTTATAGACGGTGCACTTGGTATAGAAGAGTCCTGGCTCAATGGGTCCAGGAAGGAGAGGCTCTGCAACAACGCCCATTTCTCATTCAAGTATATAGAGGGGGAGTCTCTGATAATACATCTGGACCTTAATGGGATATCGGCTTCGACCGGTTCCGCGTGCTCTTCTAAGTCTCTTGAGCCGAGCCACGTGCTCACAGCGATAGGCCTCAGGCCGGAAGAGTCGCACGGCTCCATAAGGTTCTCCGTTGGAAAGGAGACGACGAAGAAGAACATAGAATACACGCTCAGGTCCCTCGAGGAAGCTGTAGGGACGCTGAGGAAGATAAGTCCCTTCAAGAGGTAGAGGTTTTCAATATGGCAATGAACTACAGCGTAAAGGTGATGGAGCACTTCAGGAATCCCAGGAACATGGGGGAGATGAAGGACGCTGACGGCGTCGGAAAGGTCGGAAACCAGGTATGCGGCGACGTCATGTACATATACATAAAGGTGGGCATGCAGGGCGGAAGGGAGGTAATAACGGACATCAGCTTCCAGACGTTCGGATGCGTCTCGGCGATAGCCACGACGTCGATGACCACGGACATCGCCAAGGGCAAGACGCTCGAAGAGGCCAGAAGGATCACTAGGGACGACGTGGCAAAGGCGCTCGACGGCCTCCCGCCGATAAAGATGCACTGCTCGAACCTCGCATCAGAGGCGCTGAACGCCGCGATTGACGATTATTACGAGAAAAAGGGGAGAAAAGCGCAAAGTAATAAAAGCAAGAAAACCAAGAAGATAGATTAACATTATAACATTGTGATTAACATGCCAAAGGTTACAAAGGACACCACGCTCGCAGAGGCGCTCAAGGTGAAGGGTGGAGACAAGATACTCAAGCAGTTCAACACACCCTGCATGCACTGCCCCATGGCGGCGATGGAGATGAACAAGCTCAAGCTCGGAGAGATAGCGGCCATGTACGGCCTCGACCTCAAGGGGATGCTGGCTGAGCTGAACAAGAAGCCCGGGGATAAGAAATGAGCACGCTGAAACTGACAGTCACTGTGCTCGCTTTTGCCTTCCTTGCGGTCTCGCTCTATTACGGCAGCGGCGATGTGGTGACCGTCAGCACGGGAAGCGTCGTGTCAGACATTGCCCCGGAACAGCTGACAGCCGAGCCAACGGACATCGGGCCGGCTGGGTCATACGAAGAGCAGGAGCAGTTCGCTTATCTTCCGGGTGTGGACATCGAGGTACTGGACGTTACAACCGACAAGGATGTTTACAAGTCTGCCGAGAAGATGACAGTGGAGGCGATGGTCTACTGCAGCGATGATGTGGAAGGCGTCTTAATGAAGGCGACCGGCATAAGCGGCAAGATGAACCTGGAGAAGACCGTGGACCTGGTCACGGGCGAGAACGCCGTGACCTTCGAATACACCCTTCCGAGGTGCAACGTCTGCGGAGGCATAAAGCCGGGTACGCATTCGTGCTCGGTACTGGCAGAGTACGGTGAAGAGTCTTCAAGTTATGATACAGAAGTGGAGATAGTTCAGTGATGTGATTATTATGGTACTTGTCTGCATTCCGTGTTTTGCGCTCCTCGTATACTTCGGCGTGATGAGCATATTCTTCCCAAAGTACAGGCGCTACATAAGGGAAGGATGGAGGTGCTTCACGGACAAGCTGCGCGGAAAGAAGTGCTCCGTTTCCTTCGACAATCGGATGAGGCTCGCCTTCAGCGCCTGGCTTACGAAGCACGGGATGATTCGCCTCGGGCGATGGTTCAATAACGAGAAGAACTTCAGCAACTTCCTGATAGCAGTGACGGTCATAACTACGATACTTTCAGTGTACCTGGTGATACTCTTCATCCAGCTCCAGATAAACCCGGTATGCTATGACGGGAGCAGCTGCTCCGTGGACATCTAGCCGAACAGGCTCGACATCCAGGTTCCTATGCTATGTGTCAGGATTATTATGAACACCGTCAGCGCGACATGCTCGCCTATGGTCCATAGCGGGTTGTTCTTGTCCCTCTTTGCTATGAAATAGCTGAGTATGGTTATGAGCAGAAGGCCCCAAACGACGCTTATTGTAACCGCGGTCTGAAGGGGCATGGCGAGTATGGGGACGATGAACGTGACACCAACGAAGAACTTCGCGCCGAAGGTCGCAAGGGTCGATTCCCTCACCTCGTCTGAGCTCTTCTTCGAAGCCTCTTCTGAGATGTGCATCCCGAGGGAATCGGACAGCGCATCGGCGATCGCTATTATGAGTATGCCGCTTATGATGACGGCTATCGACTGGGTACTGGCATTGAGGCCGACGATGAGTGCAATCGTGGTTATTATGGCGGTGGTAAGACCGAAGCTGACGCCTTTCATCAAAGAAATCTTCATGAGTATAATTCCCGTAACTTACTTAAATTATGAAAACACAGCGCGCCTATACGCAGTCTCCGGCGAAGTCCTTCAATCTCCAGCAAGCGCCTGCAGTCTCCATGTCCG
>CAZGWZ010000026.1:0-7053 GCA_964529545.1 uncultured archaeon | reverse complement strand
AGTGAAAGAATTTATCCCACCTTTACAAATAATAAGCATATGCCAAGAACTGTGCTTTGCTTCGGGAGTCACATGAAAGGCGACGATTCCCCATTCAAGCTCTGCAGGAGCCTGAAGGATGCGAAGAATGACTTCAATTTCGTGAAATGCGAATCGCCGATAGACCTCATGGCCTACGCGGATCAGGATGAGCTTCTGATAATGGATACAGTGAAGGGCATTGACAAGGTGAGGCTTTTCCATGATGTCGACGATTTCCTCAATGTCCAGAGCGTCTCTGTCCATGACATGGACCTGGGGACGTTCCTCAAGGTCCTGGACGGCATGGGCCAGCTGAAGAAGGTCAGCATAATAGGCGTGCCTTTCGGTTCAAAGAGAAGCGACACATTATCCGAAATAGGGAGCATACTTTCTTCAGCGTTGCGAGTCACCAATTTTTAAAACTAATCGTCAGTCATAATCATCATGAGTAGTGGAATGAAGTTCCGCGATTACGAGACAATCGCAAGATATGATGCCGGTCATGGCTACATCGCTAACATGAGGGAGAGTTTCAGAAACATGGAAAGGCTCGCCTCTGGAAAGCCTCGTATGCAGGTGGACCTATCTGAGCTGAAAGATGAGATTGAGCCGGTTGCTTACAGGAATAAGATAAGCAGTCTTATAGTCGAGTCCATTACGAGCGGCAGGAAAACACATTGGACGAACGACACGACAGCGCAGCTGTTGCCTGAGGCCATCAGATACGCTTCTGAGATGGACGGTCTTGGTTATTCGACCAACTCGGAAAAAAACGTTAGAACAGTCGTGAATAATGTCATCGCTTACCTCCGTACCCTGAGAGGCTGAGTCATCTTTTCATCCTCAGCTCCAGGAAATGCGTGGAGCATGAGAAGCATGGGTCGTAGGCCCTTATCAGCATCTCAAGCGCCCTCTTGACCTTTTCATCGGTCTTCCCTATTATCGAAGGCAGTAACGCGTTTATGTCGTTTTCCATGTTCCTCACGTTCTGGCACGTGGGGGTCACTATGTTCGCGTACGTGCACATACCCTTCGAATCGAACCTGTAGTGATGGAACAGCGTCCCTCTCGGGGCCTCGCAAGCCGCGACTCCCTCCCCCTTCCTGGGCCTCAGCGTCCTCTTCTCGTCCTTCATGCCGCTTCCATACCTTCCTAGTATCTCCAGCGCGGCGTCGGCGGAATGGACCATCTCTATGGCCTGCATGAGATTGTTTGCAAACGTGGAGAAGCATGGCATCTTCAGTCCCGATTCCTTAAGGAGCTTCCTAGCAGATGGCGAAAGCTTCTCATGGTTATTGTTGAACCGTGCGAGCGCCCCTGTCATGTAGGGCTTGCCGTATATGCTCGCATATTTGGCCGTGGACCTGCGTATAGTCTCCTCTTCGATGCGCTTTCCGTAGTCCTCGGCCCTGAACGGCATCCTGCCGAGGGCGCAGACCATGCCGTCATATAGCGGATATTCGTCATCGTTTACAAGGGACACGTATTCGGACCTGTTCTCAAACTCCGGGTTCCTGAAAGTCATGAAGAGCCTTGCAGTCTTTTCGGACATCTCCTTCAGTCTCATGAAATCCGATTTCAACTCTTTCACTTTCCCGGCGTCCGGGACCGAGTTGAAATGGCCGACCCTGCAGTTCACAGGATGCAGCGCCCTCCCGCCTATGAGCTTGACTATGCCGCTTGATGTCCTCTGCAGTTCTATTGCAAGCTCCATGACATTCCTGTGCTTCCTCGACAGCTCTATGACGTCGTCCACACCCATGTAGTCGGATGCGGCGAAGAAAAACAGATGCGCAGTGTGGCTGTGTATGTTGCTTGCGTAAAGCAGGAGCTTTCGGAGGTCCGCCGTCTGCTTCGAAGGCCTTATGCCCGTTGCGTTCTCGACGGCCTTCACGGAAGTCACCGTATGGACGACGGAGCAGATGCCGCATATGCGCTGTGATATCGTGGGCACCTCGTCGAACCTCTTGCCAAGCACCATGTGCTCGAAGTACCTTGAAGGCTCGAATACCGATATCTCGGCCTTTTTCACCGTTTTCCCGTCCATTTCCACGTACAGCTTCGCATGACCCTCCACCTTTGTGAGGCAGCCCAGATTGTAGCTTTTTCTGCTCATTTGGTCGCCTTCCCTCCTGTATACTTCGAAAACATGAATTCAAGATGTTTCCTGTCAATCCCGTGCTCCTTCAGAAGCTTTGCCTCAGAAGCCCAGTTGGCGTCGGAAAGCGGTCCTCTGCATCCGTCGCATGCCGTCCTGCTAGCGGGGCATGGCGCACCGCATCCGCCGCTGGTCACCGGACCGAGACATGGAATCCCGTCCTTGAAGAGGCACCTCGTTCCAGCCTTCTTGCACTCGACGCACACGGGATAATCAGGTTCAATCGGCTTCTTCCCCAGAAGGAGGTCCCTTATTACGGCTACGGCCTCCTTCTCGTTTATTGGACACCCCTTCATCTGGTAGTCGACATGTATGTACTTGTGGATGGGCTCCGCCATCGAATAGGACATGACGTCTATCTCCTTTCCGTAGACCTTCTTCCTGTAGCTCTTGTGGTTCTTTTCGTCAGCGTTCCTTATAGATGGTATGCCACCGAGGCACGCGCACGTTCCGAAGGCTATGACATATTTTGCGGTCCTTCTCGCTTCGGTGACCAGCTCTGCGTTCTCGTGGTTGGACACCGCGCCGTCGATTACTGCGATGTCGTATTCGCCGCCCTTCGGCTTCTCGTTTATCATCCAGAAGTCGGTCACCTCGATGCTGCCGAATATGTCCTTCAGCTTCTCGTTTGCAAGCAGCAGCTGGAAGTAGCAGCCCTTGCATGATGTCATGCCGAAGAATGCAACCCTGGGCTTTCTGCCTACCATACGTCCTCCTGCATCCTTCTAAGCTCTGTGAGCGGGAAGACCGGACCGTCCCTGCATACGTACTTGCCGCCTATGTTGCAGTGGCCGCATTTTCCTATCCCGCACTGCATCATCCTCTCAAGCGACAGGTGTATGTTCTCAGCATTTATGCCCATTTCCTGGAATCCCATGGCCACGAATCTCAGCATTATCGGCGGCCCGCAAGATATGCCGACCGTGTTCTCCTTGTCTATCGAGAGCTTCTTGAGCTGGTCCGTCACCAGCCCTACGCAGCCGTCCCATCCGCGGCATCTGTCCTCCACGGTCGTTATTATCTTAACATCCCTGTGCTTCCTCCATGCCGGGCCCTTGTAGCGGTAGACGATGTCTCCCACCTCCTTGACCCCGTATATGACCGTTACCTTTCCGTAGCTCTCTCTCCTGCTGAGGATGTACTCAAGGACCGAGGCGAGCGGCGGGAAGCCTATGCCGCCTGCCACTATCACTATGTCCCTTCCCTTCATCTCCTCCACGGGGAAGCCGTTGCCGTACGGACCCCTGACGCCTATAGTGTCGCCTTTCTTCATGGAGAACATGGCGTTTGTGGTCGCCCCGACGTTCCTGACGCTTATCTCTATCTCCTCGCCATCGGGGGCAGAGCACATGGAGAAAGTCGCCTCTCCTATGCCCATGAGCGAGAACATGCCGAACTGTCCGGGCATGAAGCTGAACCTCTTCCTGTCTCTCTTTCTGAGAAACATGAGCCTGAATGTCTTTATCGTCGGGGTCTCCTCCGTTATCTTCACCACCCTTGCCATCATGGGCGCGTAAGTTTTCCTTTCACTTTCCATACCTCTTCCTCACCTTTGCCGCTTCCTCGGTTATGTCAATCTTTGCCATGCACTCCGTTATGCACCTTCCGCATCCGACGCAGTGGTAGACGCCCTCGTTCTCGAGGCCGTACAGGAACTTGTGGTAGAAGAACTGCCTGAACCTCTCGGTCCTGTGCTGCCTGAATACGAAGTTTCCGGATATCCTGCTGAATCTCATCAGCATGCAGTAGTCCATCTCCCTGCCGACCTTGCCCTTCTTAAGGTCGGATATATCGGCATCGTGCACCATGCTGAAGCAGAAGCACGTCGGGCATGAGAACGTGCATGAGGCGCATGAAAGGCATCTCTCTGCGACATCGTGCCACAGCCTGCTCTTCTCGGCCCTCTTGAGTATGACTGAAAGATTTTCCGTGTCTATGCTCTTTTGACATCTCAGCTTCTTCTTCGAGGCCTCCTTGTCCGTCATTGTGAACAGCCTGCTCTTCCTTATCAGGTCCATTCCATCCGGGCTTCCGGCTTCGACGTGGTATGACGAGCCGGATTCGGTGAACATGAGGTCGAATGCGTCATCCACGTCAGACGTTCCCATCGATTCGCAGAAGCAGTTCTTCCCGGCTCTTTCGCATCTGAGCGCCATTATTATGGTGTTGTTCCGCCTCTTCTCGTAGTGGCCTTCGACGTGGTCGTGCCCTATCAATGCCCGGTCGAGCGCTATCACCGCATGGACGTCGCACGGCCTCATCCCGAATATGGCCTGCTTCCTGTTTTCGAACCTCTCTGAGACCTTCTTCTCGTCGTATTCGAGGAGTGTCTCCCCCTCCGGAAGGAGCAGTTCCCTCGGCGGCCGCGAAGTGTTGACGTAGCCGCTGAGGTCTATTTTCATCCCCTTCGCTAGTGGCGCGAAGTTGAAGTCCCTGCCGTCGCTTACAGGGACGTGGACATCCATCGAGCGCGCTACGGATGATAGAAAGTTCTCAAGGTCCTTTTTCTTGAGCGTGTAGAACTTTGAAGAATGCATCGGATCACTATAAGAATAATTTGGCGGCCTCTGTTATATTTGTTGCAAAGACGTATTGACCATGGGAGCGATTTTTATATGAGCGAACACATGGATTAATGTGGTCGCATGCATGACATATCAGTCGCCCAGGCAGTTTCCGCCGACATAATAGAGAAGCTCAGGGGAAGGAAGCCGAAGAAGATAGAAATCTTCATGGAGGTGGGAAAGCTTCGGTTCCATGACACGTCGCAGGTCGAGTTCTGGCTGAACGAGCTCCTGAAGAAGGAGTTCGGAGAGAAGCTCGCAGTAAAAGCGGACATAAAGATAATAGAACCGAAGATAAAGTGCAGATGCGGCTTTCAAGGCTCCGTGGAATCTGTACGCACCGACGAGGACAGCGCCCATCATGGTGTGTACGTCATGAACTGCCCCAAGTGCAACTCTGACGATTACGAGCTGGTCAGCGGAAACGAGTGCAATGTAAAGGATGTCAGGGTCACAGAGTGATTCACTTTGATATCTGAAGAGCCTTCTTTACATGGTCCCTGTCAACAAACCTGGCCAAGGAATACGTGTCATTGGTGCCGTGCATGAAATTCCTGTAAAGGTCTCTCATCCCGCCCCATTTCTCAATCGCGGTCATGTAGGGGCCCGAGAGCTCCTTGAATTCGATGATCTCATGGGCAAGTACGCCGTCATCGTTCTTCTTTGCATTGTATATGTAGAAGCCCTTCTCGCCTCCCGGCTCCATGAAGCATGAAGTGATGTAGAATGTCCTGCCGTTGTGTCTTATCATGACGTAGTCCCTGAAGGCCTTGTGCTCGTGACCGTCCGTATTGTTCACCCTCAGGACGGATTCATCCTCGATTTCGTGTATTATCGAGACGATCTCGTTGCAGTCAAACCTTCCCTCACGGATGGCATCGGAATGGGCATCGGCCATAATGCTGAACTTCAGAGAGAGCTTCGGGTCGTCTGCTCCGGTTGGTAGCATCTCTTCCTTGTTGTATATCCTGATGTTCCTTGCGTCTTCATCGCTACCCACTGTTTCGTGCATACATTAAGACTTGGCAGATAATTTTATAAGCAGATTCCGGACAGAATTGTTATAGTGATTTGGAGTTTCTCATGGCAGGCAAGGTTCTTATGGGCATAGGTAACGAGATGAAAGGCGACGATGCGATAGGCCACCTGATAGCGAAGGATTTCAAGGCCGGAGGCTGGCTCTCCATTCCCTGTGGCACGGTCCCTGAGAACTTCACTTCCGTTGTCAGGCGCGAGAGGCCGGAGCTCGTCGTCATAGTCGATGCCGCCGAGATAGGCGGGTTTCCGGGCCAGTTTAGGATACTGCCAAAGGAGAGCCTTAATTCGGACATCGAGGGCACACACGGGATGCCATTGAGCTTTCTTGTCAAGTACCTCGAAGAGATAGCCCCAAAGGTCGTATTCATAGGCATACAGCCAAAGACTATGGAGATGGGCGCGCCCATCACTCCGGCTGTCCTTGCGGCGAAGAAGCGCATAATAGGCATACTTACGGAGGAAGCGTTCGATTCCCTTTAGAAATCATGCGCTTAAAAATTTTATCTCCCATATACCTAGAATGGAAACGAATGCCGCGAAGCACAAGCCTGGGGATTTCGCCCCGCTTTTCAATACCAACCACAGCTATCTGTTCATTTTCGATGACTACAGGCACACGATAATGGCCGAGACCTACATGCATAACAGCCAGCGTGCCGGTGAATGGGTGGCCTTCGATGCGATAAGTGCCGATTACAACCCTGAAGAGCTTCTGGCTGAAGGTATATTCGAGAAGGTCGAAGGCGGATTCGTGCTAACTGACGGAGCAAAGCAAAAGATAATGGAATACGAAAGAGAGAAGCAACTTCAGACTTATGACGAGCGCATGGCTTTCGAAAGGGAGCTTGAGAATAGCATAGAAAGGTCCAAGGACATATCTCCGAATCCGATGAACGACCCTTTCCAGACGAGGATAGCAGAGTTCTACAGGGAAAAGATAATAGAGAAGTGAAGCATTCAGTTGCTTCTTCTGTTCCTTCCGCTTCTGTGGGGTCGGTATCCGTCTCCGCGGCTGCCTCCGTCCCTAGGACGGCTGCTGCCGTAGCCTCCGCCTGAGCGGCCCCCGCTTGGCCTTCCTCCGCTCCTGTATCCGCCGCCGGGCCTCCCCCTTCCGGAGAAGTTCCTTCTCGGCCTTCCGCCGAAGTCACCGCCCCTTTCGAACCTGACGCGATTGTCGAACTGCGGTATATCGGCCTGCTCTATGTTTATGCCGTCGTCGTCGAGCACCCTTCTGAAGTTGTCGTGGTCCCTCGGAGCCAGGAGCGTCACGGC
>CAZGWZ010000025.1:0-11215 GCA_964529545.1 uncultured archaeon | reverse complement strand
TCGTACTGGGCTATCTCGTTCTCGTGGTGCGGGAATATGAGGTCGACACCGCCCGTGTGTATGTCGAAGGCGCTGCCGAGGTACTTGGACGACATCGCGGAGCACTCTATATGCCAACCGGGCCTTCCCTTCCCTATCTCGGTCTCCCAGAAGACGTCGCCGTCGTCCTTGGTCCATCCTTTCCAGAGAGCGAAGTCGTGGGCCTGCTCCTTATCGTACTCGTCCTGGTTCACCCTTGCCCCGGCCTTGAGGCCCTTCATGTCAATCTTTGAGAGCTTTCCGTATCCTTTGTACTTCTTTATGTCGAAGTAGATAGAGCCGTCATCGCTCTTGTAAGCTATGCCCTTGTTAATCAGCGCCTTGATGATTGCTACCATCTCTTTGATGTGCTTTGTGGCCTCAGGATAATCATACGCCTTCTTTATGTTGAGCGTATCTATGTCCTCGAAGAACGCCTTCTTGAATTTCGCCGTGTACCGCTCGAGGCTCACCCCCTGCTTAATCGAGCCCTTTATCGTCTTGTCGTCGACGTCTGTGAGGTTCATTATGAGCTTCACTGCGTAGCCCTTGTACTCGAGGTACCTCCTGAGTATGTCTGAGAACATGTACGAGCGGAAGTTTCCGATGTGCGCGTAGTCGTAGACCGTCGGCCCGCAGGAGTACATGCGTACCGTATTTCCCCTGGAGGGCTTGAATGCCTCCAGCTTCCTCCCGAGGGTGTTATGAAGTCTTAGCACGTTTGCACCTCTTCAGTTTAATATTGACCTTCTTCCCATTTAACCTTACCATCTTTCCAGGCGTCCCGACAACGGTGCAGTTGGATGGTATGTCATGGTTTATGACGAATGTCTCCGCGCCTATCTTGACGTTATCCCCTATCGTTATCGGACCGAGGAGCGTCGCGGCCGTCCCTATCATAACGTTGTTGCCTATCGTCGGGTGCCTCTTGCCTTCGTGCTTTCCAGTGCCCCCTATGGTGACGTTGTGGAACATCACACAGTCCCTTCCTATCTCCGAAGTCTCGCCTATGACCACGCCCATACCATGGTCTATGAAGAAGCCCTTCCCTATATCGGCGCCGGGGTGTATCTCTATGCTGGTCAGGAATCTCATGACCTGCGACAGTAGCCTCGGTATGAAAGGCACGCCTATCCTGTAGAGCTTGTGCGATATGTACCTGTGCATCACTATCGCGTGCCAGCATGGGTATAACAGGAACTCTATGCTTTTTGCAGCAGGGTCATTCCTGTATATGGCCCTTACGTCCTCAAACACAAGGACCGACCCCCTTTATTGAAGGTTCATGAGAAAGAGACCTGTGAGTGAGGAGCTTTCCGTCTTCAACAACAGAGGCAGGCATGGGAAACCATCGTCTCACTGGATAGATTTTGGATTAAATATTTATAAAACATGCGCTCCGTGAAGGTATACTTTCTGTTACCGTTCACTTTTTTAAGCATCCGGATAAAAAGAAAAGGTGATTGTGATGTATGAGGAGATAGATCTCGACGCCATCGAATCAAACAAGGATGAAGCGCCCGATTACAGGCCTATGCTCAAGGAGTCCGGGGGTCTTGGTGCTCCAGCGTCGGTAGACGATTCCAGATACAGGGTGAAGGTCCTCTCCACGCTTGAGAGCGAGGAGAGGTCGAGCTATTCGGAGTTTGCCAGGGTAGCAGAAAGGGAAGGATTGTCTGGAATCGCGAAGGTCTTCAAGGAGATACTGAAGGAGGAGCATGGCCATTCTCAGGAGCTTCCGAGGAGCGAGACCCTGACGAACCTTAAGACCAGCATAATGAGGGAGAAACAGAAGATACAGATAATGCAGTCCATGATGGATGAATCAAGGAAGGACGGGGATTTCGTCATGGTGGACAAGCTTAAGGGTATGATAGCAGACGAGCAGGGCCACGTAGACATGCTGTCAAAGGCTGCCGCTGAACTCGAGGATCGGATGGATAGGGAAGCGCCGAAGAAAGACTCACGTGCGGAGAAGGAGATGGTCTGCAGCTTTGGAAGGTGCACGGAGAAGACGAAGTTCGAGGAGGGCTTCGACAGCAGGCTGAACGACGGGGACTGATGTTTTGTTAAAACTGGAGGTGTTTTGATGGAAGATGTTACGAAAGGGTTCGTGAACGCGATGAGCGTTGACTTCAGTGACGAGAAGGCTGTGCTGAAGGCCGCGCTTGAGAACGAGATAAAGGGAAGGGAGCTCTACGCACAGTATTCGAGGACCGTCAAGAGCGACATGGCGAAGAAGGTCTTCGAGCACCTGGCTGCCGAGGAGCTCACTCACATAGAGGACATAAAGAGGTTCATGGAATCCGTGGACATGGAGGACATAGACATAGAGGAGATGACCAAGATAAAGTCATTCGAGGACGTTAAGGAGATATTCGGGAAGCTTGCCTCGGATATGACTGAAAGGGTCGAGGAGAGCGACGACGACGCGAAGGCGCGCGATGTCGCCATGCAGTTCGAGAAGAACGGCTACCAGTACTACGAGAAGGGCGCAAACTCTACGGGCAACCCAAAGCTCAAGAAGTTCCTGCTCTGGCTCATGGAACAGGAGCAGTCCCACTTCGTGTTCATAAGGAACGCTTTCGAGTACATGAACGACCCCGCGTCATGGCATGCGGGCGAGGAAGGCTGGCTTCTCGAGGGATGACGGGACTTCCTGCCATCCGGCCGGTAATCTGTGAGGTTTGCTAAATGAAGGAAGAGCTGAAGTCTGCGGAGAGGGCGGCGCTCGAGGCCGGAAAGATTCTCATGAAGCATTATGGCAGGGTCAAGGCGGGCTACAAGAAGGACGGCTCTGTAATAACGCTTGCCGACGGGCTCGCCGAGGATAAGATAAGGTCAATCCTTTCAAAGGATTTCCCTGGCTACTCGTTCCTTGGGGAGGAGACGGGACTTGACAAGCGCGATTCGGAATTCACATGGGTCGTGGACCCGCTTGACGGCACCACGAACTACAGCATGAGGAATCCGCTCTTCAACACGGCCATAGCCCTTGTAAAGGGGGACGTCCCGGTCATGGGCGTGGTCTACTGCCCGGTCCAGGATGAGATGTTCACGGCCGCCGCAGGGAAGGGCGCGTTCCTTAACGGCAATGCAATAAGGGTGTCATCCACCGGCCCCGGGGAGAAGTCGCACACCGGGTTCTGCCACAGCAGGAGCGGGAAGACGATAGACGAGATGTCGAGGATATTCAGCGGCTTCAAGCGCCTTAATGACAGCTTCAGGCAGTACGGGGCTGCGGAGCTGGAACTCGCCTATGTCGCGAGCGGCAGGCTCGACGCATTCCTCAGCATAGGACTGAACCCATGGGACGTTATGGCGGGCTCAGTGCTCATCAAGGAGGCAGGCGGTATCGTCACGGACTTCCAGGGAAACGGCTTCAGGATGGATTCTAAGACCCTCATCGCCACGAACGCGAATCTGGCGGGATTCATGAGAAAGAAGATAAGGGAGTTTCTGTAATGATAATCGGGTGCATGCGCATGGATGAGAAGAGACTGGACGCGTTGGCTGGCGGCCTTGAGGTGCTGTTCTCCCTTCAGAAGGACTTTCAGGTAAAGCATGGCTTCGACTTCTGGAAGGAGAGCCCGGAGAAGAGACGGGACATGTTTGTGAGGCAGCTGTTCGCAGCAATGTCAGAGCTGGGCGAGGCCGGGGACGAGGTCAACAAGTGGTGGAAGAAGGGCAGCAAAGAGCCGGAGGCCCTCGCAGAGAAGAGGGAGAAGGTTCTGGAGGAGCTCGTGGACGTCCTTCATTTCTACGTGGGCGCGATACTCACGCTCGGATGTGATGGAAAGGACGTCGCGGATGCTTACCTTAAGAAGCTGTCCGTGAACCACGAGAGGCAGAAGGACAAGAAGCTAGGATACGTCTGAAAGGCTTTCATGCTACTCCTTATAAAACTTTGCTCCATATCTGTTACTTGATGGTCGATGTACATAAGCACTCAGTCGGACTTCTACAGGTGCCTTGAAAAGTACTCTGAATGCATAGACAAGATTTACAGCGATTACGCGGGTTTCGTCTCAAACGGAGAGAGCGTCCCGATGCCTATCAAGTTCAGGATAAAGGTGACAGTAAAAGACATAGGAAACATGATGGGTTTCATAAGGGATTATCCTGTATTTGATGATAAGATCAGCATGGCAAACGCTTACTACAGACGGATTAACGGTGAAACCCACAGGCATATAGACGAGCTTTCTGCAGCTCTCACTGAATGGGAGAAGGAGCTCAAACACTCCAAGAGGAAGATGAGGGCACTGGTTAGTCAGAAGGGACGGCCTATCTAGAAGGCCCCTCTTCCCGGTCGACACGTATGTAGGACGCAAGCGACGGGTGCGCCCTTGCTATCTCGTCGCACATTCCCCACGCTATCTTCCTGTATGATATGTGGCCTTCCTTTCCCGAACGCAGCGTTATCATGTGATGGAGCGCTCTGAGGTTTATCGTGAGAAGCACCCTCTTCCTGTAGGCGAGCGGCACTACGTACTGCGCCTCCTTTGGGAACCTGGTCCTAATCTTCTCATATGCGTCAGACGCCTCCTTCATCAGGCCCTCGAATTCCTGCCTCAGGCCCAGCTCTTCCATTCCTTCCGGGACGTCGAATCCGTGCCTCGTTGTGACGTCCTGATTGGTCTGCGTGCATATCCTGTGCCTCTGTATGTCTCTGAACGCGCCGTAGTCGACGAGCACGTCGAACGTGTAGTTCGCATGCTCCAGCTCCCTTAGGGGCTGGTCGTGGCGGCCCCTGTTCTTCATGAAGCCTTCCATGACACCTGCCTTCTCCTGGGTGCTCATGGACCTGACCCTCTTCATTACGCTTTCGTAATCGGAATCGCTGTATCTGTATAGTATCGCTGATATCACCCTGTCCTCGGCATCCTTGTCGTGGCACACGAGCTTCACGGGGGCATCGTCTGACGAACCTTCGCATCCGCATTTCTTTATGATTTCCCCCATGTCCGTGTCTGTCTTCTTCATGTATTCGTTCTCTTCTGCATACTTGACGAGCGTCGGTATCAGCTTCTTGACCTCGGCCTTCACGGACTCTCCTATGCCCTTCATCTCAGGGAGCGGGTGGGACAGGAGCTTTGTTATCATGTGCTCTATCGCCCTTGCGTTGGCGGTCATGCCTATGCTCGTGTAAGTCGATGCGGGGAGGACGTACCTAAGGACGTCGCATGCGCGGGCCTTCGTTATTGATTCGTAGATGAAGTCGCTCATGCCTTCTGTGTTTGGGTGCTTGTCCCTCATGTGCCCTATCGCCTTCTCAAAGCTTCTCGCATAGAAGTCGAAGAGGGCGTCGCATGTATCAGTGTACAGCTTGGAGAACTCGGAATCCATCAGCTTCTCGGGCCTGTGATACCTCCCCTTGTCGAATATCTGGTACCTGGTGGACTTCTCCGTGTATGATGCGAGCCGGTTGTCCTCAATGACCTTGCTTGCAAGGATTGAGACGTCCTCGAGCGCGATGTGGGCGACGGCGTGCTCTGCGACGCTGGAGTGGCCGTAGCCGACTACCCACTTCTCGTGGAACTTCATCGCCTTCTCCTTCGCCGACCCATAGTCCATGCCCTTTGTCGCATATGATTCTATGAGCGAGCCCATGTCGAGGTCCTTCTCCTTTATGAGCTTTAGGAGGTTCTCGCGGAAGCTCGCGGGGCTTCTGGATACGTATGCGAAGAGGACGGCGACCACCTCAGGCGGCAGGTTGAATATGGTGTATATGTTCCTGCCCGTGTTCGACACGTGCCTTTCGAGAATCTTTAGGTCATCAGCTGGAAAAACCATTGGGAACACCGATGCTATGTCTTGGCATTTCATGAAATTAAAGCTTTTCTTGACTGGAGTATCTAATAGGTTCCCATGACATGACCCGATATTAATATGGAAGCAGAATAAATTATCATGGGCAAGTCATTCTCGCTAGCGGCTGCTGCTTTCCTGCTCCTTGTCATTGCGCCATGCGTCCACTCTCAGGTCATCGTTTCCCAGCGGAGCGTGACCCTGGGCATGCACGATAATTATACGGTCTCCGGCCACGATACTGATTACGTCATAACCGTCACAAACATCACCGATTCTGATGTGAGGCTTGCGATAGACGGAAGCGCGTACGTTCTGATGAACGGGACCAATTTGACGGATGAGACAGGGACGCTGTTCGTCGAGCTTCAGGCCTTCTATTACAACCTGTACAGCGAGGCAAGGTGGGCCACTCTCGACATGATATCTTCGTGCATGCCGGGTTGCGGAGACAGGGACTGCGGGGAGTCCTCTAACGGATGCGGTGACTGCGGGACCTGCGCCGAGGGAAGGGACGTATGCGACGATGGTTACTGCATAGGCGTGCTGGGCGAATACGATCTAACTAAGGGAGACAGGGTGAGGCTGAAGGTGAACCAGAGCTACTACCTGATAACCGTAGAAGAGATAGCAAGGTCCATTGCAAAGCTCCATATTAACGATGAGCACTTCGACCTGTTCAAGAGCGACCCTGATACCATGAGGATAGTTAAAGACGACCTGGAATTGCTTGTGACTTCATTCAAGTTCGATGAGAACGTCTCTGTCCCGTCAGTTCTGACTTTGGAGGTCAAGACGAAGATAGAAGGTTGCATATCTGATTGTTCCTGCGTCAGCAATACTTGTATAGGCACTGTCTGCGGTGACGGCTGCGGGGGGTTCTGCAACGGTATCATGGAGCCTGACTGCGGAGGTCGCGAGTGCGGCCTGTCCCCCAACGGCTGCGGCATATGCGGCGATACGGGATGCCCCCTCCACATGAGGTGCGGAGAAGCGGGCTCGTGCGTGCTCTGGGAGTGCATGCCTTACATAGTGGTGATATTCGCGCTTCTCGGCGTCATAGCGGCGCTGGCTTACATTGCAGTGAAGAGGAAGCCTTACAGGACCCCGTCTGCGATTGCCGGCGTAAACCTTGGCAGATGAGTCCTATTTCTTCTTAAGTCCTTCGGCGAACTTCTTTGCGTTCTCCATGTCCTGGCCGCTCGGGCGTCCCCTTCTGAGGACGTAGAAGAGCTTCCCGGGGCATACGAAACTGCCCTTGATGCTGTACCCGCGGTTCTTCAGTATCTCTCCCATCTCCCTGCCGGCCTGTATGCTGCTTCCCTCTCCGGATGTCTCAAACGTGGCCGCCTTGCCAGCCTTTACCTTGGGGAGCGCCTGGAGGAAATCCATCATCTCCCTGCCACTTCTCCTGCCGTATACCCCTGACCCGACTATGAGGAACGCGCCCTTGGGGACCTTTGGCTCGTCCTTGACGTTATGCGCCTTGGTCTTGAGGGCGGACGCCATCTTCTCCGCCACCTTCCTCGTGTTGCCGGTCTTGGTGTAATATGCTATGAAAGGTTTCATGACTTAATGTGCGCTTTTTTCATTTATATTTCATTCTTCTGAAATCAATTGTTATGAAGAATTTCGCCAATACCCTTAACGATGCCATAGAGGGAAAGAAGAACCCTTCCATAATAGGTCTGGATTCGGACTTCTCAAAGCTGCCATCCTTCATTAGGGACAAGTATCGAGACTACGGGGACCCATTCGATGCGGCCGGAAAATGCATGCTCGAGTTCAACAGGGGAATAATAGACTCGGTGAAGGGCATCGTCCCTGCGGTCAAGCTGCAGTCGGCATTCTATGAGCAGTACGGGCCGGCAGGCGTTCGCGCCTTCCTTGAGACGGCGCAGTACGCTAAGGACAAGGGACTGATGGTCATAGGTGACCTGAAGAGGAATGACATAGGAAACACCAGCAGGGCTTATTCATCGGCTTACATCGGGAGGTCCCTTCTTCCGTCAGGGAGCGGCGCAGCCTTCGGACTGGACGCAATCACGGTGAACCCGTATCTTGGAAGCGACGGCATAAAGCCCTTCCTGGACGACGTGAAGAAGGGTAAGGGCATATTCATCCTTGTCAAGACTTCTAACCCCTCATCTTCGGAGATACAGGACCTTGTGTCGGGTGGCAGGAAGATATACGAGATAGTCGCTGGCCTTGTGGACGGATGGGGAAGGGATCTCAGGGGAAAGCTCGACGATTACTGTCCTGTGGGCGCTGTAGTCGGCGCCACGTATCCGGAGGAGGCCAGGAGCCTGAGAAGGATAATGCCCCGTTCCATATTCCTAGTCCCGGGTTATGGGGCCCAGGGGGGCAGCGCCGACGACGTTGTCCCGTGTTTCAACGAAGACGGCTTAGGCGCGCTCATCCATTCCGCAAGGGGTGTCATATTCTCATACCAGAAGAAAGGCAGGGAAGAGGAGTACGGTGAATATGCAAAGGCCGCTGCCGAGAGCATGAGGGAAGACATATCAGCCGCTCTGAAGAAGGCGGGCATTTATCCATGGTGACTCTTCACCGCTCTTTTTATATAATTATATTTACATAATAGCCTTGTGGAAATTATGGGATACGATGATTTGCTTTCAAGGTGCATGTGCAAAATTCCAAACGAGTGCAGGGAAGCCGGAAGGTTCACCATGCCCAAGGCTGACGTCCTGATACAGGGCGCAAAGACCATGTTCGTGAACTTCAACGATGTCGCAGGATGCCTCAGAAGGGACCCAAAGCACATGCTCAAGTTCTTCCTAAAAGAGCTGGCCACGTCTTCCGAAGAGCAGGACAAGAAGATAGTCTTCCAGGGAAGGTTCCCCGGACCACTGATGAACAGGAAGCTGGAGCTCTATGCGAAGAACTACGTGATGTGCCCAAACTGCGGAAAGCCCGACACCAAGCTTCTCAAGTCCGACAGGCTTGAGTTCCTCAAGTGTGAGGCCTGTGGCAACAAGTCAGCGGTCAAGAAGATTAAGTAATCCAGCTTGATTTAATAGAAACGCATTCCAAGAATAATCATGGCTGCCAGGAAGGCGCAGATGTTTGTCGTTACTGCTGTGTTCCTCTCAGCGATGCTCTTCTCCCTTCAGCAGGCGCTCGTCGCCTACAACACTATAGACATCGCTGCCCCGTTCAACGCAAAGGACGTCTATGTCGCGAAGAACGTCGTGGACGCCATAAACGCCACCATAAGGTCCGGCGGCAGCGACCTCGGGGACTGCATGCGGTTCCAGAGGAACGTCGAGGAGCTCATAGCTACGTTGAAGGAGGACGTCACCTCGGAAGGGTTCGTCATGATAGTGAACTTCGACGTCTACTGCGAGAACTGGGGTGAGAGCTATCCCGGCCCTGCGCCCTTCAGGATGAGCATGAGGCTCTCTGAGACGTACGACGCGACCGGGATAATGAACTTCTATCACGTACAGTAGTAATGGAACCGCCATCATGTATGTTTCAGGTGTTCCTCGCGCTTCTAATAATATTAATAAGGAATTGGATAATTATTATATTATGGCCGGAACTTCGAGAATGTTCGCTTTCATTCTAGCTATCCTCATGACATCGGTGTTGTTCTCTCAAACGGCCTGTTCTCTGACGGATGCATATCCATCGGAATATCACTGCGTTCCTGCCCAGGTTTGTTTCACCTCGCATTCCCCTCCTTGCTACAATTTTGTTGATTATTATGGCTGTTATCAGGCGGATACCCCAACTGAATGCGAAGAAGATGTCAATTATAACTGCGTCTGGCGCCCCGTGTACAAGGTTGACATACCCGTCTTAGATAGTGTAACGTTCCATGTTGATGTCGACGCGGACCGAAAAGGTTCTGGGCCTCCCTATCTTGATGACGAGGTTTTCACTCTTAAGGCTTCACAGATAACCGACACACTTACTGGGGAGCTACAACTGAAAAAATCCAACAGCCTCTCCAATCAATATGTTTCTAAACAAATAGACCTTACAACGTTAAACGGCAGGTATCTCTACTTTGACATACCTCCTAACATGCCAGGTACTAACGATTACCTGGGATTTTGTAATTGCACAATCGGCGGGAGTGGTAGCAACTGCGAAGCGAGTTGCATCCAAGACATCAAAGACGGTGACAGGATGCTTGAGATATACGTGGCTTCCATAAACATAGACGCTAAGAAGGAGGTTTTGAACATTAGCGTCTATGTAATAACCGATGAGTTCAAGCTCGCTTCTTGCGAAGATGGAGACCTGTCCTGCGGAGTCGTTACGAGCCTCTATGGCGTCCAGACTGCATGCAATAACAATTACGGCGGATGCGATCCAGGAAAGGCATGTGTATACGACATGAGTGATTATCCTGACAAGAAATTATGCGGTCCTTCCGACATAGATTTTGATTACGCTTCGTTCTGCAGTGATGACAACTCGCTCAACATAGAATACAGGAAGAATTTCGGCAGCGATGCATGTCTTTATCATGTTCCTGCGCCTACCAGCGTGGGACAGCTGAGCAGTTATATAGGTTCCGGCAGCAGCATGGTTGTGCAGTTCGACGTTGAAACTAGGGGCTCGGATGCCGACTGTCTCGGTAATGTTAATCGTTTTGGCGTTAAAGTCACAGGCACGGTCTCAGTTGGAAGCGAAAGTCAGTTCGAGCCTGGCAAGAGCATCGTGATGTGCCGCACATTGTTCGAGGCGGGGGAGCTGCCTGCCTTGGCCTGCAGCAGTCCACAGAGCATTCTTTCCTGCGGTGACGAGCAGATGTGTGATGACAGCGACCACGGCAAAATATACAACCAGCAAGGGAGAGCGACCGAGTACGCGGAGGGCAATTCGGGAGAATTTTATGAAGACTGCTGCGTCCCTTCATCCTCATCCTCATATGAGAATTGTCTAGGTGAAGGCGAGACTTCTGACTATCTCCTTGAGGCCTATTGCAATGAGGCCAACGCTGAATATGAGATTTATAGTCAGTGCCAGTATAACTGCCTTGACGGTGCATGCTGCATTCCGGACTGCACCGGAAGGGAATGCGGCGCATCCCCGAATGGGTGCGACAGCTGCGGCACTTGCACCCCTCATCCGAACGCTATTGCATCGTGCAACGAAGCAGGTACTTGCTCGTATGCCTGCCAGTCGGGTTATGCCGACTGCAACAGCAACATGGGAGACGGATGCGAGACGCAGATAGGCACCGTCAATGCCTGCAGCGGATGCGGCGACGTGTGCGGAAACAGCCACACGTCTTCCCGCTCATGCAGCGGGGGAGAATGTGTCATCTTATGCGCTAGCGGATGGGACGATTGCGACGAGGATGCGTCAAACGGCTGCGAGCAGAACATAGGCACCGACGTCAACAATT
>CAZGWZ010000024.1:0-11280 GCA_964529545.1 uncultured archaeon | reverse complement strand
GGTCACGCAGGAAAGATACGGGCTTTGTGAAGAACACCTCTGCATCCGGATACTTAGTGAGTGCAATGGCACCTGCACATATGCCATCGCAGTCGGCATGGGTCAAAATAACGGTTTTCATAAGTTATCTTAGTTGTTTTCAAATAAATATGGAATATTTTCCGGGTGAGACGGTATGTAACAGACATTTACTTGTAGACTTTTTTGCGGTGCTCTAAATGGTTAATTATTTAAACACATGATTACAAAAATAAACACATGGTTAAAAAAATAACCACAACATCTGACGCAAGAGAAAATATTATCAGGCTTTTCTTTGACAATCCGAGAAGAAAATACCATATTAGAGAGGTGGCTTCTTTGGTCGGGGTTGCGCCGAGAACTGCAAAGAAGTATCTTGAGAACATGCGGGAAATGAATCTTATTTCATTGAGCAAAGATAAACTCTATGATTCATACGTCGCCGACATGGAGTCAATAGAGTTCAAAAGTTCAAAGGTTTTCCATATTATGAAAAAAATAAGAGATTCCGGCCTTGTGGAGTTCATTGAGAGGATATTCAACTATCCTACTATAATTCTTTATGGTAGTGCCTCCAGAGGCGAAGATGTCGAGGATAGTGACATAGATATATTTGTGGTTGCAAAGAAGTGTGAAGATGTCAGTGTTGACAAATTCAGTCAGGCTATTGGGAGGAAAATACATGTGATGTGTATGAATGAGAGTGATTTCAAATCAGGCAAAAACAGCGAGCTGATAAATAACGTGATAAACGGGATTGTAATCTCAGGCTTTTTGGAGGCATTTGAATGAGATGGGAAGATTGTGTGGAACATGGTACGGCACGAAAGGGCAGGCCAGACTTCCAGCGGGCAAAGTCGCTGTTTTCCATGGCGGAGGCAAGGCTCGATGTGATTAAGGAAATTGAAATGGACGATGACAGCGCTTCTGTGATATTCACAATGATGTACGAATCCATTCTTGAGTTCGCTCATGCATTGGCCGCCTTGAAAGGATATAAGATACTGGACCACATTTGCACGAAAGCGTTCCTTGAAGATATGGGAATTCAATCTATTGCCGCCAAGTTCGACATCTACAGGAAAACCAGAAACAGTGTAAACTACTACGGGAAGAAGCTAGAGAGGCAGTATGTGGAGATTTCGCTTCGGGAAATGAATAAGGTTATTGAGAGTCTGAAGAACGAGTATGTGAAATTAAGTGAACGGTAATATATTTCAGGTGAGTCAGACAAATTGTCACACGCAGTCGGCATGACTCAAGACAACGGTTTTCATAAGTTATCTTAGTTGTTTTCAAATAAATATGGAATATTTTCCGGGTGAGACGGTATGTAACAGACATTTACTTGTAGACTTTTTTGCGGTGTTCGAAACAGTTGATTATAATCTTGTCCCTCTCCAGCCTGTAAACAATCCTGAAGGGCTTTATCACGAGCCTTCTGTGCCCCTTTAATTCGTGTCTCAATGGCTTACCGGATTCCGGCAACTCTTTCAGTTTGGTTATAGATTTTATTATCTTTTCCCTGAGGGAGTGGTCCTTGATTCTTTTATAGTCCTTTCTGAACTGCTCGGAAAATAGTATCTCCATTCTATTCTCCCATCAGAAGGTCATCTATTTCCTTGAAAGACATGTTCGTATCGGCTTTGATTACCCTTCCCTTCCGTACGTCTTCCTCTCCTTTCTCAATCCTGTTCATCAGGTCCATCTCCTCGATTAACATTTTGTCGTTTATAGGCTTCAGCATGATATTGCCGTTCTCGTTGAAGATAAGGAACTTCGTCTGCGGCTTCAGCTTGGAATCTCTTCTTATCTCTGCCGGGATTACTACCTGCCCGTTCGGGGACATCTTTGTTATAGATACTTCCATATTATCACCTTCCTCATTTAAAATGTATTTTAATATTAAAATATGTTATATAAAAAGCTATCGTCCAGGTGAGTCAGACAATTTGTCACACTCAGTCGGCGTGGGTGGGAATAACTGTTTTCATAGTAGTATTTGGTAACAGAAAAATAAAGAAGTCAGCACTTCTTTTGTTCTTTGGCTATGGTCTGTCCTTTAATCACTGTGATGCCTGCATTTTTGTGGCAAAGTTCGTGCTCTTTATCAATCTTGCCATCATAATCCTTGTGCTCCCTGTGCCAGTCATCATGCTCCTTCTGCGTAATGACCATTTTCTTTTTAAGTTTCTTGTTCATGCGTCTGCTATATGTCTTCATCTTAAATAATGATTTTGTTATTCCGGCTTCAGACTTCTGTTTTGTTGAAGAGATAGGTTGCCAGTAATATCATGGCAGAGCAAAAGGTTCCCAGAACTGCAAAGTCTACGATGATAGGGAGATGGGAGCTTCCTATTATCAGACCACGGAGCCCGTCCACACCGTATGTCAGCGGATCAAGATAGGAAATGCCGGCAAGCCACGCTGGGAGCTTGTCCAGAGGAAACAGCGCACCTGAAAGAAGGAACGTCGGCATGACAAGGAAGTTCATTATCATCTGGAATCCGTGCATGTCCTCAATCTTCGATGCCAGGGATATTCCAAGGCCGACAAAGGACATGGCTATGACAAGTATGAAAGGAATCGCATAGATCAGACTTATGGGATTGGGCACCCTCACGCCCATGAATATGCTTATTCCCAGTATGAAGAACGCCTGTATGACGCCGCTCGTCATGCCAGCGAATATCCTTCCGATGACTATGCTTGTCCTGCCCACCGGCGCGACCATTATCTCCTTCAGGAAGCCGAACTGCCTGTCGAACAGTATCGATACCCCAGCGAACATGGAGCCGAACAGGAGGGTCATGGATACTATCCCTGGAGCCAGGAACTCTATGTAGCTGACCCCTTCGGGGAGTCCCGATATCTCCAGCGAGTTGAACCCCATGCCGAGGAACGCGAGGAAGAAGAACGGCATCGCGAGGTTCCCTGCCAGTCTGCTGCGGTTCCTGACGTACTTCTTCATCTCCCTGAGCCACATGACGTATATGGCGTTGACGTTCATCGTCATCTCCTCCCCCGCATCCTGCGCACGCGCTGCCTGAATGCCTCGCCGGCGCTCGCCTCGTCTTCCCTGATCGTCTTGCCGGTGAAATGTATGAAGACGTCCTCCAGCGTGGGCCTGTGCAGGTCGACTGACTCCACATCTATTCCGGCCTTGTCAGCTTTTTTGAGCAGTGCCGGTATCCTGGTACCCGCATTGGCCATGGTTATCGACACGCTGCTGTCGTGGACCTTCACCTTGTTGGATTCCTTCATGGACTTCGCCAGCTTCTCCATTTTTGATACATCCTTCACCTTCAGGGTTATCACATCCCCGCCGAGGGATTCCTTGAGCTTTGCGGGACTGTCTAGGGCGAGCACCTTCCCCTTGTCGACTATGGCCACCCTCCCGCACAGGAAATCCGCCTCTTCCATGTAATGCGTGGTAAGTATTATGGTTATTCTGTAAGCCTTGTTGAGCTTTCCTATGTGCTCCCATATCACCCTTCTGGTCTGGGCGTCCAGCCCCAGCGTCGGCTCGTCGAGGAACAGCACCTTCGGCCTGTGCATGAGACCTCTCGCTATCTCGAGCCTGCGCTTCATGCCGCCGGAATACTTCTCGGCCAGGTCGTCTGCCCTTTCGGAGAGCTCGACCAGTTCCAGGACATCCTTTATCCGTTCCTCGCGCTCCTTCTTGCCCATGCCGTACATTCTCGCGTGGAAGTCAAGGTTCTCCCTCCCCGTCAGCTGGTCATCTATGGCAGGATCCTGGAAGACTATTCCTATGCAGCGGCGTACGGAGTCCGGATCTTTCGTGACATCGATACCGCATACAGCGGCCCTGCCAGAAGTTGGCCTCGTCATCGTGGCGAGCATCCTTATCGTAGTGGTCTTTCCGGCCCCGTTAGGGCCTAGCATGCCGAATATCTCGCCTTCCTCGACTTTGAGGTCTATGCCATCTACTGCAGTGATTCTGCCATTGAAGACCTTTCTCAGGTTCCTGATCTCTATTGCTTCCATGTATTCACCCTTTACGTTTGTATATTCCGTATTGTTGAAATTGCATCCAGAACAATATATATGGCGATTCAGGATTTAAGCAGTTGATCCCAAAAACCGCGAACCCTATATGAGACCCATTATCATCGCAATCCCGAGAAGCACTATTATAGTTCCGGCAACGAGATGGAGATACCTTATGTTCTTGTCCTTCCATCCGGAAACATCCTCGACCTTTGCGGTACCGAAGTATACCATAAGCGTTATCGCTATCATCGGAAGCACGAATATCAGGTTGTAGATAATGAGCCAGGGGAGTGTCTGGAGGAGTTCAAGTGACGACAGTATGCCCCCCGCTATCACGTATGGTCCTATCGTGCAGGGAAGCAGGAACACAGTGACGAAGGCGCCAACGATGAAAGCCCCTCTGGGCGAGGTTATGCCCGATATTATCCTCTTGAGCGCTGGTCTCATCCTCATGGGCATCTCCGTCATCATGCCGCCCGGATTGTACCAGAAGAAGTCCTTGAGGTTTAGTATGCCAAGTATTATGGCTGCCGCTCCCAATATGTTGTAGAGGACCAGCCTTATGCTCGTTATGGCCTGTATGACCTGGAACGACCTTATTATCACGAGGCCGTAGACCATGTACATGACGAACACGGAGACCGTGAAGGCGAATCCGGAGAGAAGGACGTTCCTCCTTATCTTGGGATTGTATGTGAGTATTGCTATCAGCATGAGCGTGAGGACGGCAAGGGCGCATGGATTGACCGCGTCGACAGCTGCAAGAGAGAGTATCTTTAGTACAGTGAACTCCTCGAGCGATCTGGGCGTGTCGTATCCGGACGTGCTGTTCTCGCATGTCTCGTTTATCTCGCCGTCTTTGAGCGCATCCGGACATTCGCCGTTCCACTTGAAGCTCAGGGAGTCCAGACCTATTGCATGCTCGAATGATATCTGCCCGCCGGAGAGCGCGAATGAATTGTCTTCGGTGAGCTGGAAGCCTTCTCCGGATAGCACGCCTGCTATGTCATCTTCGACGAGAAGCCTCTTAAGCAGTTCGCCGTCTTCGTAAGACGAAGCCTTGAGCGCCCTGTTATTGGTCCATATTGTGGGATTGCCTTCGATGGCCGAAAGGTCGATTTCGGAGAAGTCGACGGAAGAGCCGTCGGGCATTGGACATCCGTTCGTTCCGAGGCTCTCTATAACCCCTTCCGCTTCCTGGATTATTGGTATGTCTCCTGTTATTATGTTATCCCGGCTGAATATGAGGAGGGGTATGCCCATTCCCGAGTTGTAGCCGATATTGTAGTCGTATATCAGAGGAGCGTTCTCCTGGGACTGGTATACCTCATACTCTATTATGACGAGGTCAGGATGGTCTTCCAGAAGGTCCTTGAGGACCACGGGGTCAGCCTTGGCGCAGTGCGGGCAGCCTATTCCCGTGAAGTATACTGCGCAGACGTCTTTCTCAGCTGCAGACGCGTATGATGACGTGAGGATAAGGACCAATATGGACAGTGCCACGATTCTTCCGGCAGTGTTTTCAGATACTCTCATAAGATAGAGAGGTGCTGAAACCATATATATATTTATGTTTCAAAATCTGAAACCATTGCTATGGAAGAGCAGAAAAAGATGATAATAGGGATGACAGTAATATCGATTTTCGTTCTCTTAGTCGGAATAAGCTCCTTCTACGTCCAGACTCAGATAGACACGGGGAATGCATGCGGCTGCATAATACCAATATCACTTTTCATACCGTTCCTCGCCTCCGTGGGGCTTCTCATAGGGACGCTTGTTTACTACTTCTTCAATCCCATCAAGAACGGCATCAAGATTAAGAGAAGCGTCTTCATGAAACTGTTCACCAGGGACGAAAGGGAAGTGATAGGATTAATACTAGGTTCCAAAGGAGAGGTTCTGCAGTCGAGGCTCGTATCTGGTACGGGACTCGGGAAGGTCAAGGTCTTCAGGGTACTGGAGCGGCTGATTGAGCGGGGCGTAGTCAGAAAGGAACCTTACGGCAGGACCAACAGGATAGTCATCGACAGTAACATAGCAGAATGTGTGGAATGAACGCTTCTCAGTTCTTTGCGGCCGGCTTGCCCGCGTCCATGCCAAGTTCGCCTGCAAGCCTTTCATAGATTCCTGTGAAGATTGGCTCCAGACCCTTTTCGTATACTATGGCGGGCTTCCTGTTCACGAGCGCGTCCACGAACCTCCGGTCGTATGGGACCTTTCCAAGTATTGGTATACCGGCTTCCTTTGCGAACTCCTCTATCTTCCTGCTGAAAATCCTGTTTATGTCGAAACTGTTTATGACAAGTCCAGTCCTTATTCCGAAATGGCCCACGGTCTCCAGCGCTCTCTTCAGGTCGCTCAGCGCCGATGGCGTCGGCTCTGTGACGGCTATGATGTAGTCTGAACCCCTGACAGACGATATGACGGGGCAGCCTATTCCCGCTGCCGCGTCCGAGAGCATCACGTCAGCGCCCACCTCTTCAGCCTTTCTTGAAGCCCGATCCTTTAGCATGAATATCACCTTGCCTGAACCTGATTCTCCCATCTTAAGCTGTCCCGTGAGTATGGGGAATCCGTACTTGGTCATGCCTGTGCCTATCATGGCATTCCTGACGCTCTTGAGCCTTATTGCGCCCTCCGGGCATGCAAGGGTGCATGCAGCGCAGCCCTCGCAGAACATGCTATTGAAGACAGGCCTTTTCTTCTCATCATCCCATCCTATCGCATCGAATGCGCAGATGTCAACGCACTTTCCGCAACCGTTGCATCTGCTCTCGACCAGAACCGCCTTCTCGTTCGTTGTAACGTCCTCCCATGAGTCGTAGTCCTTCTCATCCATGCCAAGCGTGAGTCCGAGGTCCGGCGCGTCCACGTCGCAGTCAGCGACCACTATCTTCATCTTTCTTGAGATTAGAACTGAAAGCGAAGAGCTTATCATCGACTTTCCCACCCCGCCCTTTCCGGACAGCACGGTTATCTTTATCATCTTTCCGGCCTCCTGAGTTCAGTGGCTTTTCTGTCAATCCATTCTGATTTGGGTTTCTCGAGCCTGTAGAATGACACTGCGTTAAGCCCCATGTCAGTGAATACCTCGGTTATGTCATCTAGTTCCTTTTCCTGAAGAGGCATTACCGGACACTTCCTGGTGGGAGTATCGATTATTATCCTGTCCGGATTTATTATGCGGGCTATCTCGGCCATCTCACCTGCATATCCGCGGTTGGCTTCCATGAACATCATGTCGAGCGAAAGGATGCCTCTGTACATGCCGCTGAAGCTCTTAAGCGATTGGACCACCTCCGGGAAATTTATGCCTCTTGCAGGCCTGTTTATCTTCCTGAATACCTTCTCGTTAGGCGCGTCGAGCTTTGCGTGAACCTCGTCTATGAGGCAGAGGTCCCTCTTTACGTCGTCGTATTTCAGTAGCGATGAATTGGTGAGTATGGCCGTAGGGATGCTGCCTCCCACTTCCTTTGCGGCGATTGCCATCTCGCCAAGGTTTGCAGCGAGCGTGGGCTCGCTCGTTCCCGAGAACGTTATCCTGTCAGGACTGCACGCATGTATGGCTTCCCTCAGCTCCTCAGAGACGTCCCCGGTCTTTACGTAGATCGCCCTTTTCGTCCTGTATTCTACGGGACCCCTCGAGTGCAGCTGGCAATACGTGCAGTAGAAGCTGCATATCCTCCTTCCCTCAGTGCAGCTGACCGGGTCTATGCCAAGGGACAGTCCTATCCTTCTGGATTCGATGGGTCCGTATACGTACTTCATAATTCTATCACGCTTCCCGTCCTGACCTCCACGTATTCCTCTGGGTACATGTCCCTTATCTCAGCTGCATGCTCTGTGCAGTGGCACGGAGAGATCACGCTTATGCCCTTCAGTATACTTAGGTCTGAGAATCCGTGGAATCCTCCCATGATGCCGTATATCTTCCCGAACTTCCTTGACTTGTTGATTATCGCTTCCAGGCCCGGATGAGAGCAGCCTGTCAGTATGAACGTGCCTCTGGACGTCTTTATTATGAGCGACTGCTCTCCAGGGCCGCTCGGGCTTTCCAGCTCACCTGTCGTGTACACGTTTTCTGATAGCTGGCGCATCCCTTCAATCTCCATGATCTCCGCTTTCCCTGTCATCAGGCTCTTGGTCTTATGGGAGAATGACTTGGGAATTGCCACTATGGTCCTTCCAGCAAGCTCCAGGGCCTTCTGCAGGCCTCCTGTGTGGTCCCAGTGGTCATGGGAAAGGACTATCATGTCTATCGAGGAAGCGTCTATCCCCATTTCTTTCATGTTGTAGGCGAGAGCATCTCCGTTGTCTCCGCAGTCAAAGAGTATCCTCTTGTCATCCTCTATCAGGCACGAGAGCCCCCAGCCTGACTTAAGTCCCTTTGACCGGCCGTTGTCGTATACTATCGTTATCCTCATCCGAACACCGCCTCCGCAAGCTTTTTTATGTGAGGGCTCTTCACAGCCTCGCCCCTGGAATAGCTCTCTATTACTGATGTGCTGTAAGGTATCCTTGCTATTATTTCGGTTCCGTGCTTTCCGGCCACCTCCTCTATGAGGCCCGCATCCCCTATGTCAGAGCGGTTTATGACTATTTTGCATGGCACCTTCAGCACTTCGAGAAGCGTGAGTATGAGGTCCAGGTCATGAGCGCCGAGCGGTGTGGGCTCCGTCACCGCAATCGCGAGCTCCTTTCCAAGGACTGCCGACATTACGTCGCAGTGTGTGCCCGCCGCCGTATCCGTTATTATGAAGTCGTAATCCTTCTCCTTGTCTGCAACGACCTTTCTCGCGGCGCCTACCACGAACTCCGAGATGGGCTGGCCCGGCTTCAGCTCTCCCGTGACCATGTCGATGCCGTTGACGCTTCCTGTGTATACGGTTCCTATCTCCTTTGATGTCTTGCCTATAGCGTTGGTTGGACATGCTATCATGCAGGCGCCGCATCCGCTGCACTGGTCAGGAACCAGCATGGGATATTTGCCCTTTATCTGGACTATGGCATTCATCCTGCATACCTCAGAGCATCTGCCGCACTTTGTGCATTTGGAAGTGTCCCATTTGGGAATGGTCTGTCTTACGTTCTTTTCCTTCTTTCTGCTGGCTCCGAGTATCAGATGGTCGTTTGGGCAGTCCACGTCTGCATCAAAAAGGAGCACTTTGCCTCTTGTTGAGAGCTCGGCTGCCAGCGCCGTGGCTATTGTGGACTTGCCTGTACCTCCCTTTCCTCCCGTAACCGCTATGCTTCTCATAATAACCAACAGGCGGCGTCAGGCTGGGATGACCATGTTTTCCGTCATAATTCATGCCTGAGCGGAGATTCAGTGCCCGCAGCTCTCTCTGAGGTCTTGGAGACTTCCTATGTTTTCTATGACCTCGCCCACAGTCTGGAAGCTGCCGGTCTTGAGTTCTATCCCGAGGCTCTTGCATATCTCCATGGCTCTCATGCCCATGCCGAACGTGTATATGGCATCGATTTTAAGTTCTCTTATGGCCTCTATGGGCGAACAACCCTGGATGGGCTTGACCTTGACCATCTCGAGCTTCTTGGCATTGGAATCGTATACTGCTATGGTCTGTATGTGGCCGAAGTGCGGATGTATCCTTGATTTCCGTCCTTCCTCTTCCATGAGGGGTATGGCTATCCTCATGATTCTCACCTCCGGCCTCTGCCAAACCCAGCGCCCATTCCGCGTCCCATGCCCCGGCCCATTCCTCTTCCCATTCCTGGTCCGAAGCCAGTGGGCATGCCTGTACCCATGATGCCAGGTGAGCTAATCTTTGCTAGCTTGCCTTCGATGAAAGCCATCACGTTCTCCTCAACCGTTCCGGAAGTCGCTGCATAGGCTTCTATTCCTACCTGTTGGAATACTGCGAAAGCCCTTGGACCGACAGCTCCCGATATTACAGCCTTTACGCCTTCGTTTCCTACTGTCTGGGCCGCCGCGATGCCTGCGCCTCCTGCCTGCATGGCCGCGCCGTTTTGGATGTCTTTGTGGCCCTTTATATGCTTTCCGTCCGTCTCCACTATGACGAACCATGGACATCTGCCGAAAACCGGACTTGACTGGCTTTTCATTCCCTGTCCCGTCGAACTGACTGCTATCTTCATATTAATACCTCCTTTAATGTCGTATGCTGCACAGTCTTCTGACTGATCACATGCATATTCCCATGATGTTATATCCGATGCTCATTTATCCTTGTCGATCTCTTTTATCCTCTTCTGTATGGATTCGATGTCCCGATTGATGGCTTCAGTCTGCTGCTTCAGGAAATCCATTTCCTGTTCAAGGGATGCCTTCTCCTGTTGCCTTGACATCTGTCCCATCGGGTATGTCTGCTGCGCTGGCGATGTCTGGGCCTGCGTTGGCATGTTTCTGAATGCTGGATATCCTGCCGATGTCCTGTACCAACCCGGAAGCCCTGTCGCCCTTGCCCAGAACCTGTTGCCTCTTCCTCTTCCGAATCTGGGATTTGCGAATCCTGCAGCAGGGTAACCGCTGCAGTAGCCCATGCCCCTTCCTGTCATGGCACCCATTCCCATGGGTCCTGTTCCGTCTCCTCCTGGCATATTCACACCTCCTGTCAATTTCTACTCATAGGGGAGCCGCACTTCGGGCACTTCTGCTCAAAGCATGGCATTCCTCTCTCATGCGGCACTGTCTTCCCGCACTTCGGGCAGACGCAGTCGCCGCCAGGTCCGAGTCCTTTTCCTCCCTTGAGTCCTCTTCCCATCATGTAATTACCTCCTCCTATCCTCAGGGCCTTTCCCTCTATGAGGGAATCGGCTATCTTCTTCCTGGCCGACTTTATGATTCTGTGGAAAGTGGGCCTTGAGATGTGCATCTTCTTTGCACATTCCTCCTGTTCGAAACCCTCGAGGTCCTTTAGCCTGACGGCTTCTATCTCCTCGACTGTCAGCCCGTTCTCTTCGAGCTCCCTGAGGGCTATCCCTGCCGGTTTGAAGTATGTGACTTGCGGTTCCTTACCCACAACCCTAAGTTTCATAGGTCTTACCATAATGAACATATGTCCATAATCATTTATAAAGTTATCACCCGGAGGGGGTGTGGATTTCCGGGTCATTTTATTAATCTGGATGGCATTGGATGATGATGGAAGTTGGTGCAAGGAGCGGAAAGCATGAATGCGTGCGCTGCGGGGAAGCCGCGGAAGACCGGGGACTTCTTCTGGTCGATGATGAGCGCATATGCAAGAAATGCATGTATGCCGG
>CAZGWZ010000023.1:0-11395 GCA_964529545.1 uncultured archaeon | reverse complement strand
AGTCCCAGCTGGTGAAATACGCCGTCCTCCAAGGAACACCGTCTGCATCCATACCATGCCCTGCGTCTTGAAGTTCCACTTCTCTTTACCGTCAAGGTCGTAGCAGTGCAATATGAAGTCGTCCCCGCCGACATAAACGCTGCCCTCGAAGGCGCACGGTATGCTGAACATGGTGGTCTTTGTAATCTTCCATATAATCTTTCCGTCAAGCCCTATGGCAAAGAGATATCCGTCCCTAGAATTGAGGTAGAGAACGTCCTTGTATATGAAAGGCGACGCGGTGTTGCCGTATATTCCTGTCGGAAGCTTCCACATGAGGCTGCCGCTATCAGCGGACAGCGCATACAGGTAGTTGTCAAAGGATGTGACGTAGAGGACGCCGTCGTGTACGAGGAGCGGGTTCTGGGTGTGTATCTCTCCCTGCGTCCTGAACTTCCATATCTGCTTTCCCGTGTTGGCATCGATGCAGTATATGTTATGGTCGAAAGACCCTATGTAAAGGCGGCCGTCGCTAACGCATGGGCAGGCATTTATCTGGCCCTGCGTAAAGAACTTCCATAAAAGTGCTCCCGTCTTTGCGTCCAAGCAGTACACGTTCTGGTCCTTGGACGCGAAGTACACCTTACCCTCCCATATGCACGGTATTGCGTTTATCTCCCCTTCGGTCTTGTACTTCCATACGAGCTCTCCTGTCTTTGCGTCAAGCGCGTAAAGATTGTAATCGAATGAGCCCACGTATATCTTTCCGTTCAGGTAGCGGGGCGAGGACGCAAAGACCATGTGGTCTGTCTTGTACTTCCATACGAGCTCTCCTGTCTTTGCTTCCACTGCATATACGTTTTGGTTGCAGGATCCGAAGTACAGTATGCCGTCGTGTATGAGGGGTATCTGGGCCATGCTTCCTCCAGGGCTGATCTTCCACATGCGATCGAACTCGCTGGCCTTCTTGACCTCGTATTCGCCCATATCGATTGAGTAGCTGTCGAATCCGGCGCCGATGTCATCCATAACTAAAAAATGATGGCAGATTTTAAAACTCTTCTTCCTTAGAGTCTATCTGGTACTTACCCTTTGACGAGTACTGCGTGGAGATCTGGTAAGTTATCCTGGACTTGTACATGTTCATTGATTCCTCTTCAAGGCCATCTATTTCGTAGGTCTTCCTCGTCTTGTCTTCGCTGATGCCGGATTCATCGGCCGACTTCCTGACCTTCAGCTCGAAACCATCGAAAGCTGGCGGCCAGTCAGAAGGTGCACCCTGGCCCCTGAACTTCCAGAGAAGCTCACGGGTGTTCTTGTCCACGCAGTAAAGGTTGCAGTCGTGGCTTGTAAAGAGTATCACATTCTCGCTGACTGTGGGCTTCCACCATATCTCTCCCTGTGTCGGGAACTTCCACAGTTCCTTTCCGGACGTGTCCACGCAATGCAGGTTGTAATCCCCGGCCCCGAAGTATATCCTGTCTTCGTCTATCTCTATAAGTGACATCACGTAGTTTATGCGGAACTTCCAGACCACCCTGCCTTCCAATGTCAGGCAGTGGAGTGTCCCCTCCCTGTTTACGGCGTAAAGCCTGTCCTTGTACACGAGAGGTGACGAATGCATCCCGCCGTATATGCCGGTTGTGTATTTCCATAAAAGCCTTCCTGTCTTCATATCCACCGCCCTCATGACGTTGTCGAAAGAGGGGACGTATACGACACCATTGTGTATGGTGAGTAGCCATTCGTTGTAGACATCGCTCTGGGCCTCAAACTTCCATATCAGCCTTCCTGTATCCGCGCCGAGGCAGTAGAGGAACCTGTCCCACGACCCGAAGAGCACCATGCCATCATGGTAAGTGGGCATCGAAGGCACCTCGCCCTGGGTGTGGAACTTCCAGACCAGGTCGCCGGTCTTCGCGTCCAGACAGTAAAGATTATAGTCGTTTGAGCCGAAGTAGACCCGGCCTTCCTGAATCATCGCGGTCGAGGTTATCTTTTCCTCGGTCCTGAACTTCCACAGGAGCTTCCCCGTCCTCTCTTCAATGGCGTACATGTTGTGGTCGTAGCTGCCTATGTAAAGAATCCCGTCCGAAATCATTGGAGATGATGGGGCAAAACCGGCTTCCGCCGTGAACTTCCATACGAGTCCGCCCGTGGAGATTCTTATCGCGTAGACGTTCCTGTCGAGGCTGGCCGCAAAGACAATGCCGTCGTGGACGCACGGGCGCTGCAGGAAGCTTCCGCCCTCCCCTATCCTGAATATGCGGTCGAAGCTCTTGACCTGCACGTACTCGAAGTCCTCAAGCTCGACAGAGAAATCGTCGCTGTCCAAATCTTCCATTCAACGGTATTCGGTGTTAGAATTAAAAATGGCTATGGCTGTGCAGGGACCTGCTCCTGCTGGTACTGCTGGTCATCCGGCTGGGCTTCCTGGTCGTACTGCTGCGGGGGCTGCGGGACGGGCTCCTCGGGCGGAGGCTCCTCTTTCTTCTTTGCCTTCTGCTTCTTCTGCTTCTTCTCGGGCTCCCCGAGGTCATCTGCATCCACTTCCTTGAGGTCCGGGCGCTCGGGCTGCTTGTATTCCGCGAGCGCGAAGCTCAAGCCGCCGAACCTCGAGGACACGAGGTTGTATATTATCGCAATTACGAAGCCTCCGACGAAGCCCATCAGGGCGCACAGGAACGAGAACATTATTATGGTCAGCGGACCCATCGACATGAGCACCGACTTTATGAGAGAGTCCATCCTGTCGGCACCGAAGAGGGGCAGCGAGTAGAGCACGGCGTCCGTGGAGAACGAGAGCGCCGTTCCTATGAGGCCGAGTATCACGCCTGCGAAGAATCCTAGAAGGGCAAGCACTACAGCAAGCGACGCGGGCTCGATTCTGGTAAGCTGCATCATGATGACTACCTGTTAAATATTTCTGCCTTTACCCTAATATACTCGACTCCTTTATCGCTATCGGAGAGCCTCCTGCGTGCCAGCTCTTCCTCGGCCTTGCCTGCATCGGATATATCCTCTCTGAGTTGTCGTCGAGCACTATGGCGACGCCCTTCTTCCTCGGAAGGGCGTTTATGTACTCCTGTATGTCATCTAGCATGTACGTCTGCATTATGCCGCGAAGCGCCGTAAGGTCCGCTTCTGCAGTCAGCCTGTGGGCTATGACGAGGTCCGACTGCGCGAGCGCGTCGTGGTTGAGCTTGTCAGGCCTCTGGGTTATGAAAAGGAGCGATATCCCCGGCTCCCTTCCCTGCTTGACAAGCGTCAGCAGGGGCTCGGTCGCAGCTGTCTTTCCCTCTTCAGGGAGGAACTGGTGGGCCTCGTCGGCCATTATCCACACCATGGGCATCGTGGTCCTCGACTCACCTGTCATGACCTCTATCTCCTCCTCCTTCCTCGCGATGGACCTCGCATGGTATATCCTCCTTGAGAGGAGCCCCACTATCATCGAGCGCACGGACCATCCTGCGGACACCTGCATGTAGTGAGATATGTCAACTATCGATATCATTCCGGGCTGCACCAGGTCGCTCATCTTCGTCCCGACCTTGCCGAATATGCCCCAGCCCTCTGCGGCCGAGAACCTGTTTACGAGCGAATCCTTGACCTTCTTTTCCGCCTTCGTGTCTGCCTCTATCGCGGTGACTATGTCCGATATCGAGTACGCGTTGCCTTTTGTCTTCTTGAGATTCTTTATGACCCTCTCTATCGTGGACCCGAACTCGTCCACGAACGAGAAGCCGAACGTGAGGACCCAGTCGACCGCTTCCAGGTCGGAGCACACGAGGTTGAACGTGCTGTCATAAGCGACGCCTGCCTGTTCGTAGTCTGATGCGTATCCCGTGGGAACGAACAGCTTTATAGGAAGCCCTTCCGGCTTGAGGCCCCATGCGCTGAGCGCCTCCTTGTCACGCTCGTTGGGGTTCTTCATCGACCAGTATATGCCCATCGTGTCGAAGAAGACCACTGCGAGATTGTCCTTGACCTCCGGGGGGAGAGCTGCTATCTCCTCGGCTACAATGCCTGCAGTGTAGCTCTTTCCGGAGCCTCTCTTGCCGCACACGAGAACCACGTGAGGCCTCGTGACGTCCATGAGTATTGGATTCGTCAGGTGGGCCTCGTCGCCCTTGCCGACCACGTGCTTCCCTATGAAAGCCGTGCCCTTCTGGCCGTACTTCTTAAGGTCGTCCCTGTCTCGTCCTATTACTATGTTCTCCATGACAAAAAGCACCATCCTTGGGTCGCATTTATTAATTGGCTCGTGGTATATTTATTTAACTGGCAAATCGGCCTACGGAGGTGTTGTTAATGGGTTTCATCGAAGAGATAATAAAAAACAAGGAAGAACTGCTCGTGAAGTTCCTTACCATAATTGAAGGAAAGGAGACCTCTGCAAACGTCAACCTGGACGGGATAAAGTTCGACATCGGCGGGACGCAGGTCAAGGTCAACGGGAACGTAGAGTTCACCGTGGTGCCTTTCAAGAAGAAGAAATAAGTGGATTTTTAAGAATATGGAGCATTCTGGATTCCCATGAGCCTTATCACTAGCATCCTCGAGCTTGTAAGCGGCAGGATGCACTTCTATCTTTCAGTCGGGGGAAGGCCGGCAATCGAGATAATACTGCGTGACGAGGAGAAGGAGATAGTGGCTGAGATAAAGAATCCGGTTCTCGCGCTCGAGCTCGGCCTCCAGCAGATATCCACGGCAAAGAAGTTCGACAGCTACATGCTGGACAGAGTGAAGGACGCGGGCTACAAGATAAAGGTCAAGTACAAGATGTTCGAGTTCGAGCTCTGATTCTCTTTTTACAATAAAAAATCGCCGCTGACACAGGAACCTTTAAAAAGGTACTCAGCCTATCAGGGTAATGCAAAAATACAACATAATCCACGTGGAAGATGACAGGTTCATGAGCATCCTGATAAGGTCGGGTTCAGAGCTGAACGGGCTGACGTACAGGAACGTCTGTTCGCTGGATTCGCTCAAGAAGGCGATGGATGAGAGCATGGCGGACCACTATATAATAGACGGCAACTTCCCGAAGACAGACTGCGTTAACGATAATCCGGAGCTTCTTGCCGAGGACGCTGTAGAATACATAAGGTCGAAGTATCCCGACGCCAGGATAATACTATTCTCAAATGACAGCGACGTCATACCGGAGATGGGAAGGAGGCTTGGCGTTAACCACTACGACAAGTCTAATCCGGGTGCGATATTCGACGTTATGGAAAAATACTAGCCTATTTAAGGTAGACGTGCCCGACCTTCTTGGTCCATATCCAGGGGTCGTCGGTCTTCGCTTCCCTCTTGAGGCGCAGGTATATGTCCGTCTCTGCGTCCGCGTAATCTGCATGGTGCACGGCGACGGCCTCCGGAAGCTGCGGCTTCTTTACCGAGCCGTGCTCCTCAGGGCCGTGGTGCGATATCATTATGTGGAGCACTTTGAGCCTCATCTCCCCAGGGAATCCTTCGATCTTTCCTATCATCTTCTCTGCCATGGAATACCCTGAAGTTATGTGTCCTATCATCATGCCTTCCTCCGTGACGTCTATCACGCCGCCGGATATTCCAAGCTCCACTGTCTTGCCCACGTCATGAAGGAAGGATCCTGCGATGACGAGGTCCCGGTCAAGCTCAGGGTGGACGTCGCATATGGTCGCTGCTATCCTCATTGTATTCAGCGTGTGCTCGAGGAGCCCTCCAACGTAGTTCTGATGGTACTCCATCGCGGCAGGTGCGCTCATGAAGCTCTCCATGAACTGCTGGTCTGTGAGGAATGCGGAGGAGAGCGCCCGCAGGTGGGGATTCTTTATCCCCGAAAGCATGTCCCTGACAGCGGATATCATCTGGTTGACGTCCTTGCTGGTCTTGGCGACGAATTCCTCTATCTTGTACTCGCCCGCCTCGCACTTCCTGACCTCCCCCTTTGAGGCGTCTATGGATATAGAGAAGCTCTTGCTGCCGGGAGGATACTCCTGTATGACGCCGCGCACGTGCACGACGTCACCTTTGTTTATGCTCTCGTATATCCTGTCAGTCTCATGGTCCTCGCGTCCCCAGTACTTGGCCGTCATCTCGCCTGTCCCGTCAGAGAGCCTTATCTCGAACCACTTGCCCTTCTTGTCAGCGCCCTTGTACTCGGCCGGGGGCTTCTTGAACTTGACGGCGAACTTGTCATCGACTTCCTCGCCGTTCCTCGAGAATGAGCTTATGAACTGCTTCTTCATGATGGCCACAAGCTATGTTTGGCGCAATGATTTAAATGGATTGGGCAGCGTCACCTTTTCACTTTGTTCCTGAGGACGACCTCGGTGTGCGGGTATGCGAACTCTATATCCTTATCCTTCTTGATCTGCCTGAATATCTCCTGCGTGACATCGCTTGTGACCTTTATCCTGTCAACGGCCTTGACGTGGTACCTGATCTTGACCTCTATGCCGGAGCCTGCGCCCTGGAAGAACGTCCTTATGTAAGGCTTCTTGGGAACGTCTTTGATGAAGCCCTCAGTCGCCTTGTCCGCAGCATTCTTGCATATCTTTATGGCCTTGTCGAGGTCGCTCTCATAGGTGATTGTTATTATGACCTGGTCCAGTATGAACTCGTTGTTCATGGTGTAGTTTACTATGTCCTGCTCGAACAGCTTGGAGTTGGGGATCATTATCGTCCTTCCAGAGTTCTCCTCTGTGGCGATGGTGCCTCCCACCTCCTTGAGATATATGTGTGTGAGGGATATCTCGGAAACGTCGCCCTTGACGCCTGATATCTCTATCCTGTCGCCGAGCTGGAAGGGCTTCTTGACTATAACCATTATCCATCCGGCTATGCCCGTTATGGGCTTCTGAAGGGCCCAACCTAGGGCAGCGCTCATGAGGCCCGCCCAGACCCCGAGGCCTGTTATGTCCCCGCCAAGGTAGAAGACGAGCCCTATCAGTATCACTATTATGAACGAGTACCGCCACAGGTTGAAGAAGACGTGCGCGTTGTTCTTCTGGTTCTTCGTCCTTGCCGTCGAAATGATTATCTTCTTCAGTATCTTTGTGAATATCACGTAGAACACAATTGCTGCCGTGACTATGATAAGCGTGTTGAGCGCCATAGGCAGGTATCCGTTAAGCATGTCCGCAATCATCGCAAGGTCGACCATGTTTGATATTGCATCCCGTACTTATTATTTACATCGGTAATCGGAGGTGGTTTCAGTCCCAGAGAATGAACCTGAGCTTTATTATCCTTCCTCTGTAAACAGCATACCTCTCGGCAGGGACGACGAAGTCCGCGTCCCCGGATATGGGAAGGGTCGTGTTCTTGTAGATGGTCCCGTTTATGTCCTTTATCTCCATGTAGAAGTCGTATGGCGATACCCCGAGAAGGGCCCTCGCCTTTCCGTATTCCATGGCCATGAATGAGTCGACCTTGGAGGTTACGAGAGTGTTGTCGGAGGAGGCGAGGCCTATGACCTCGACGTTGCTCTCGTTCCAGTCCAGGGGTATCCCCGGGGTCCTTATTATGGAATCCGAGACCGTGAGCGCCCTGAGCTGCATGGTCTTTATCTGCCGGGTCTCGGCTATGTCGCTGCTCATGTAGCTCCACGCGAAGAGCATGGAAAGCATGGCAGTGAAGAATATGAGAAGCGAGAGCGCGAGGTCGAATGACCATATCTGTCCCTTCCTCTTCATGTCATCCACCCGTTATCCCCCTGGTCGAGTAGCCTGAGAGCTCCTTCAGCCTGACGACTTCGCACTCTATCCCTTCCCTCTTGAGAGCGCTCATGACGCCGTTCATGTCCTGGTCGTAACCGATGGCTATCACGTCCGGCTTCTCCTTCCTGACGATCTTCATCATGTCCTTCTCGTCGCCTATGACCACCCTGTCGACGCAGGCGAGCGCGTTCACAAGCGACGACCTCACCGACGAGGGGAACAGAAGCTTCTTCTTGTTCCTTTTTACGGTGCTGTCATGGGCCACGACGACGACCAGCTCGTCGCCAAGCTTTCTCGCACTCTCCAGAAAATAACAATGTCCTGGATGGATTATGTTGAACACCCCGCCGCAGAGCACTTTCTTATCTTTCATACTATATCCTTTGTATCTTTTCTTATAATTTATATCAAGAAAACCAATGTTATTGATGGCTGTTTCAAAGTCGATGATTAGGATAATCGAGGAAACGCTGCCAGTTATAATTCTCTTCACTTTCGTCGGGCTTTTCACGGGCGGGTTCCTGGGGGACGTGGTCAACTACACAGACATCGCGCCCGGCATCCTCATACTCGTTCCCGGCATGCTAGGCCTTCGAGGCAACATCTCCTCTGCGCTCGGAGCCAGGCTGTGCTCAGGTCTCCATCTGGGTTACATATCCACAAAGCACATGTCCAAGGGACTCAAGAA
The DNA here is from genome assembly GCA_964529545.1 of uncultured archaeon. Lineage (GTDB taxonomy): Archaea > Aenigmatarchaeota > Aenigmatarchaeia > QMZP01 > JAFGSV01 > JAFGFG01. Next base: position 3,019 of record CAZGWZ010000023.1, on the reverse strand, counting down.
GAACATAGAGATAAGCATAACGCTAAGCATATTCATATCGTTCCTGCTCTCAATATTCGCATGGCTCGCCTGCGCCTACACCGGCGAAAGATGCATGACGCCCTTCCACTTCATGTCCATATCCATGATGACAGGATTCCTGTCGGGCTTCATTCTGTCATTCATGACCTCCGGCGTAGCGGTCATAAGCTACAGGAAGGGGCTTGATCCGGACAACATAACCCTTCCTGCAGGAGCGAGCATAGGCGACGTCATAACCATAATATGCCTCATAATATCCATAAGGGTGGTGATGGGGATATGATAGACACAAGGGAGATCCTGAAGGAGAGCGTGCCCGTCCTTTCCATAACCGCGGCTATAAGCGTCCTGTCAGGCCTTTTCCTTGGAAACAATGAAGAGCTTCTGAAGGCGCTTCCGGGTATACTCATAATAGTCCCGTCATTCATGGCTATAAACGGCAACATCTCAAGCGTCCTTGCCAGCAGGCTCTCGTCCGCGCTCCACATGGGTCTCATAAAGCCCAACTTCAGGAGGAGCGAGACGCTCACGGTCAACGTGCATTCCATGCTCATAATATCCGTGATATCCTTCATAATACTCGGCCTCGCAGGAGGCGCGCTTAACGGCTTCCTCGGAGCGGAGGTCGGAACGTTCCTCATGTTCCCGTTAATAACGGTCACAGCCGGTTTCATAACGGTGGTGGTGCTCATAATCCTTGCGATAATCTCCAGTTACCTAATATACAGGAACGGTCTCGACCCGGACAACGTGGTCGTCCCGGTCCTCACTACGATAGGGGATTTCGTGGGGATTTCAGTGCTGCTTTTGATAACCATGCTTGTGGTTTAGAAAGTTATTTAAAGCGGCACGGCATAAACAAATAAGGAGTGGTGGTAAGAATACCCAGATCCGAATACAGAAGCGAAGAGATTCTAAAAGACCTGCATGAAGGAAAGAATGTCGTTGACCTGATTGTCGAAATGAAGAACATGGTTAATCTGGCCATAGCGCTCGGGTTCTCTGCTCTTCTCATGAAGGACAAGAAGCTTGTCGAGAAGATACACGAGCTCGAGGAGGAGATTGACATAAGGCAGTACGAGGTCGAGGCAGAATGCATGCTGGCGACTAAGACGCCGAAGGACGCGCTCGAGCTGACGTCAGTCGTCCGGCTGTCGAGCGCCCTTGAGGACATAAGCAACGCCATAAAGGAACTCATAGATTCCCTTTCGAGAGGCATACCGATTCACCCGACGATAATGAAGGGCCTGAAGGACTCCGTCGAGGTGGCAGACTACGTGACCATAAAGAAGAAGTCCAAGGTTGTCGGAAAGACCATCGAGGAGTTCACAGAGGAACACGTGAACGTCATAGGCCTCAAGAGGAACGAAAAATGGATATACCTTCCCAAGAGAGAGGAACTCATAGCGCCTGAAGACATGCTCATTGTGTCTGGCAGCAGGAGATCCGTTTCCAACATATTAAAGAAATGCTAGCTTCGCTTCTTCCTTGGCCCCCGCTTGCCGTGAGGCGTTACGAAGGGTGCCGGTAAGATGCTCTGAGCCTTCTTTCTGAGCATATGCAGATAGACCGCGGAGAGCAGGAATATCGCTGATGCGGCCGCCATGAGAACGATAGTGTAAGTCTCCATAGTATCACCCGGTTCATCATTTGTCCTTGTCGTCAAGGTCCACTATCATCATCTTCTCAGGGGCGTCTTCCTTCCTGCCGAGGCTGTCTACGTCCCTTCTTACCTCGGCGCTCTTCTCGGTGAGCCTGTCGACCTTCCTCTCGAGAAGGTCTATCCTCGATAGCGAACGGGCGACCTCGCTAAGGCGCCTGTTTGATTCTGCGACCTTGAGGTCCACCATGCTGACCTTGTTGGAGAGGTCCGACTTGGCGTTTAGGAATGCCTTGACGGCCGTGCCGAACTTGTCCCTCCTCTCGGTCTTTGCGGAGTCGACCTGGGTCCTCAGTTCCGTCAGGCCTGTCTCCACCTCTGCGCGCAGCGCCCTCATGTCCCTGTCAATCGCGCTGGACCTCTCGCCGAGCTTCTTGACCTCGGCGTTGCTTCCAAGGGACGAGATCTCATTCTTCAGGGACTTTATCTCGCTTCTCAGCTTGCCCTCTATTGCGGCTGCTCTCTCAGAGAGGTCGGCTTCCACGTTGTCCTCCTTCTGCTTCATGACGGTCTGTATGAACTTTATCCTGTCCTCCAGCTTGGCTTCCATGGCTTCCATCAGGGCGGCCTTGGAATCATCGACCTCGGATAGCTTCACCTGAAGCTTCTCCATGTCGTTGGACCTCCTGAGAAGCCCCGAGAGGCCTGCCTGCATCTTGGCCAGTCCCTTCGAAGACGTCGCGAGGTCCTTCTTCAGAGAGCTTACGTCAAGCGAGAACTTGGAAAGCCTTCCGTCGACTGCCTTGAGAGACGAGCTGTTGGCTGCGACGTCGCCGCTGAGCCCAGAGAGCCCGGCGTTTATCCTGCTCTCTATGACGTCATCCTTGTCCTTTGACTTGGTCTTTATTAGCATGAGGTCTTTTGAAACTGCCTGCAGCTCGAGGCCGAGCTTCCTTACGCTGTCGTCAATCCTCGAGACGCCCGACGCCGCCAGTGAGCACTCCTTCTTGAGCGCATTGACGTTGTAGTCCAGCTTCTCGGATAGCACCGTCTCGCTGCCATGGATGTCCTTCTTGGCCGCCTGTATGTCCTTTTTCATCTCGGCTATCTCCTTCTCGACGGCCCTCACCTCATCTATCTCCGCTGCCACCGAGACGCCTATCTTCTCAAGGTCGCTCACCCTGAGGCGCAGTGCCTCAAGGTCAGAGAGGCTCTTCTTCAGTTCGGTCTGGTCGCTCTTGAGCGAAGACGCCTTTGAAATGGAAGATGATATGTCCTTCTTCATGGCAGTGATGTCAAGCCTGATCTTGGACACCGCGTCAGCGTTCTTCTTCGATACCGAGACCAGCGTCGAGAGGTCGGTTGGTATCTTCTCCTTCAGCGTGTTCCTCAGGCCTG
>CAZGWZ010000022.1:0-11440 GCA_964529545.1 uncultured archaeon | reverse complement strand
CTTTTGTACCTCTGCTGGTAAATCTTCCCGGTCCTTCTTACCTCGGCCTCTGTCCACTCTGAGAGGGCATTCGTGACAGACACGCCCACCCCGTGCAGGCCGCCTGATATCTTGTAGCTCTTGGAGTCGAACTTGCCGCCCGCATGAAGCGTGGTCATGACTATCTCGAGCGCCGGCTTCTTCATCTCAGGATGCATGTCCACTGGTATCCCCCTGCCGTCGTCGGATACCGTCACGGAGTTGTCCTTGTGTATGACGACCTTTATCAGATCGCACTGTCCGGCCAGATGCTCGTCTATGGCGTTGTCTACGACCTCTTCCAGTATGTGATGGAGTCCCCTTTTGCCGGTGTCTCCTATGTACATCGCCGGCCTCTTCCTGACGCCCTCAAGACCCTTCAGCACCCGTATGGAGCTTGCATCATAGTCGGAGACCTTATTCTTCTCTTCCTTGCCTTCTGCGGACATAAAACCAATCCTAAAGTTATACAGTTAAACAGTAACTGTTAAACCGTTAATTATTAGGGATTAATACTTAAATATCTTTGAAATGCGCTAGAAATTGCCTCAAAGCCTTATGCAGACGTCCTCTGCCATCAGCTTGTCCCCTATGGTGCTTATGTCTGCCTTTATGTGCCTTATGAACAGTGCTTCCTCGCCGTCTTCCCTGGCCTTCCTTACCCTCTCTTTGTATTCGGTTGATACGCAGTCCATGAACTCGCCTTCTGTGAGGGCCCCGCCGCAGAACGACTTCATCTCCGAGTCCCTGAAAGTGGGTGAGGAGGAGTAGTCTGCTGTGAACTCGTCGCCTTCGTTCTCCACCACGACCTCCCTTATGTTCATGACGAGCAGTGTGTCGTCATCCATATTCTCGACCCTTAACCATACGTCGCCGTCCTCATCCGCCTTTCCGCTCACCTTGAGGTAATTCTTGCCGTTAGGGGAGGAGAAATGCGATTCCATGCAGTTTACGGTTATCCTGTCCTCAAGCGCCGTTATCCTGGCGGAATATGAGTCCAGCGTGATCATGAGGTCGGATATGCGCCCGTTCTGCATCGTGACTACGCTTGCCAGGAAAAGCACGCATATTATGACCACTATCAGCGCGGCTGAAGAGAGGAATATTATGTTCCTTTCCATAAGCTAGATATGGAAGGGGGAATAAAATGCTTTTTCAGCCGGGAAGCGACAGCTCGCCGAGCTCGGACAGGTCCGAGAGCGAGTTGACCTTTATCTTGCTGTTGGAGACGGTGTACAGGTTATCGCCTATGTAAAGGCTCCTTTTTACGGCGTATTCGCCGCCTGCGTAATAGTATCCGCTCTTGAGGTAGACGTCATCGTCGTCGACATGGGTCACCCTTCCCTTGAGCTGGAATCCGTCCTCGAGCGTTACGTCATAGACGTATGCGCCCTGGTATACGTAATCGCCGTAGTTCCACCTCTCGAGCTTCTCCTTGTCACCTCTCATCTCTGCCAGCAGTATCGGTATGACGAGGAGTTCCTTCTCGCGGTCGAACAGGAATGCCTTGTGGTCCCTGAGCGCTTCGGAATCCGTTCCCCTGTCTCCTATTATGACCCTGTGCATCTCTGTGGGGTTCTCGACGTCAGTGACGTCGAATATAGCCATCTTCACGCCCTGATACCATGAGAAGTCGCCTGCCTCCTCCTCAGCCTCCACAGTTTCCTTCCCTATGCCTATTATGTGGTTCTCGTCGTAAGGGTGGAGGTAGTCGGAGTATCCTGGTATCTTGAGCTTTCCGAGTATCTCCGGGTTGTACGGGTCAGAGAGGTCTATCACGAAGAACGGGTCTATCTTCTTGAATGTTACGAGGTATCCGCGGTGTCCAATGAACCTTGCCGAATATATGCTCTCTCCTGGCGCTATCCCCTCTATCTCGCCGACCCTCTCCATGTCCTCGTTGAGCACATAGACGTTGTTGGACGTCGAGCCGCCTGTCCTTGAAAGCCTTCCGGCAGTCGTCGCTATCCTGAAGTTCCCATCGTATTCGTCCATGGAGAACTGGTTTAGTATGCGCCCGGGCACGCTCCCGTAGCCATCATAGGTCACCTTTCCGTTGTCGAGCGAGAATTTGTGGATGACCGTCTCCTCCTGGTTTGTGTCCCCGTCTATGCCGGATTCCGTCCTTGCGAACAGGAACACTGGCCAGTGTTCCTCTGCTATGTAGAGGTTCTCGTGGGAGGCGTACACGTTCTGGCCTGATGCCGCGATGACCTCCTTTTGTATCTCTGCGTTATCATCATCCATGGATATGGAAGCTATCGTTATGAGCCTCTCGACTACGACCCCGTCGAAGTATGACACCTCGTCGCATCCGCATGCAGGCTTGAACTCCTCTTCGTCCTCTTCTGTGTCCCTGTATACGGGCACGACGGAATCAGGTCCTCCTTCGGGCGTGACATCGTACAGCTGGTACCTTGGATACGAGTTCACTACGAAGTAGACGTCCGTGCCTATCTTCCTTGATGTCAGGTACGATCCCTCGAAGTCGGCAGTCCTGACGAGCTCAGGGTTCTCCCTGTCGCTTATGTCGAATATCATCAAGGTGACGAGCGAGGTCCTGTATGGGTATGGGGCTATCATCTTCTCCATGGGCCGTGCCGGCTCGTCAATGGGCTGTCCGGGCTGCACCTCTATTTCCCTGTAAGTGTTGCCGAACACGAGCAGCCTGTCGCCTTCTATGAACATCTCTGACGGAACGAAATCGCCGAGGCCCGTCCTACTAAGGACGGATGCTTCCTCGCCTGGATACGCATCAACTATCACAAGCATGCTTTCCTTTGGCGATGACGATTCGGGATTTTCTCCCTCCAAGTCTCTCATTTCATTGCTTGCCGTATCTATCGCGACGTCGTAATAGATGCCATAGCCGTAGTTGTTGCTCTGATAGATTGCGTATATGTACTTCCCGTCGTTCTTCACTATGTCGGCCTCATCGACTCCCGCGACCTGCACGTTGGTCGTGGAGTACTCTTCGCTTCCGCCGTATCCGGCAGCCGAGTCCATGCTCTCCGCGGCAGACCTTACGTCTGCCTGAAGCATCGTCGGCGCTGAGATGCTCTTGAGTTCCCATGCGCCGTTCTGGGCCTGTGCAGAATTCCTGAGGGCAAGCGTCAGTTCGCTGCATGAACTGAACTGCTTGTAGCCTTCGGACGTTCCTGTGTTGACATAGACGCCCAGCACGGCTGCAGATACGACGAGTATCACGAGCAGCGCTCCGAGCGCGAGTGAGCCCTTGGAATTTTCACCCCTCATGTTGTATCATTTCCCGGGAGCTTTTATACACATTTTGATTTTATTCGGTTTTTGCCTAAAAAAGGCGACGCCGACCGAGAATAAACCTGCTACCTGACCGGAGGCCTTGTGAGGGCTATGCCGTCTTTTGTGACCGAGTATATGTGGGACTCCTTGTTTATCTTGCACGACCTCATCTTCTCCACCCTCATAAGGTTCTTGTGCTCGCCCGCTGCCTCGATGCTGTTCAGGATCAAAAGCCCGTCTCCGACGAACTCCGATATGCCGTCCCTTGAGAAGCCCTCCTGGCCGGAAAGTAGCTCTGATGTCAGTATGGATGTCAGCTTCGTCTCCTTCAGCTTCTGTGCCAGCTTGTGGAAAGCCTCCCTGTTGTCCTTCATCGTGTAGGCTATGGTAGTTATCGAATCCACGACGAGCCTCTTCGGCTTGTAGTACAGGCACTTGAATATCTTTGCCATGACCTCGTCGAATGATGTCGGCCACATCGTGAATATCCTGATCATGTTCTTCTTCTCAAGTGCTTCGAAGTCCCATCCGAACTGCGCTGCCTGCTTGAGTATGTCGTCCCTCTCCTGCTCGAATGAGACGTATATCCCCATCTCCTTGTTCTTGATGCCCTCGTTAAGAAACTGCAGTCCCATTATGGTCTTTCCCGTTCCCGGGGTCCCGGATACTATCACGATGCTCCCTTCAGGAAATCCGCCGTCTATCAGCGTGTCGAGACCAGTCACGCCTGTCTTGACTTTTTTGACAGTTTTTTCCATGAAAAGTATTTGCCTTGCCGGCTTTAATAATGATTCGATGCTACCCCGTAAGCTCTTCGTATATCCCAGGATATCCCATGGCCTCCAGCTCCTCTGCGCTCCTCCGGGTCTCCATGGAAATAACGCCCTCGTCATTCAGTTTCCTGACTTCAGCGAAGAAGTCGTCTTCTGAGAGCAGCCTTGCAAGTGAATCCCTTCCGACAGTGAGCCTTATGTCTGGGTCGAGCGCTTCTCCTGCCCTGGTCGTTGGGATGCCGTTGTCGACGAATGCCGTGAACCTGCCGTTATCGGGCGTTATTATGAATTCTACCTCCAGCCTGTTCTTGAAGTACTTGGATCTTATGTTCATGGTCGACAGCTCGTTCACAATCCATTCCACGTGTTCCTTTGTCACAGGCTCGCCCCCAGACAGGGTAGGCTTCGTCTTGAATGTGTTCCCGGAAAGAACCTGCGGGAGCAGGAAAAGCGCGGCAAGCGCCAACACGATGATCAGTGCTATAATCGTAAGAGCAATCTTCAGAACCCCTGCCGTCATAAATAGTATATATCGGTCCGCTCTTTTATTTCACGGCTTACACATCTCGTCCCTTATGTTTCCGATGTTCTTGTCTATGTCTTCATCTGGATTCCCAATAGGGTATGTGAACGGGACTTCTCCTGTTTTGAGACCGAACTCAAGCAACTTTTCTGCGTCTTTCGGATAATCGTCCATGCCACCTTCAAAGTATACCTTTCCGGTGTCACCCCCAAAGATTATCCAATCACAGTTCCTACTAGAAAGCTCCCCTTCTATCCAGCTTTTGTTCTTCTTTATGTGTTCCGTTTCAATAATCGTGTATTTCAACACTTCTTTCAGGCCGCCGTCAAGATAATTCGCTCTGAAATCCTCAAAACTCATGCCGAAAGGAATGTATTCAGCCATGCTTCAAGGATGGTGATAACTTTTAAAAAGAGTAAAATGGGGGCCTAAAACGAATGCCCTCTGGATTCTAGACTGAACCTGCCGCTGCGACCTTCTCGCGAATCCTCATCGCTGCGGATTCTAGAGCCTCTGCGGCTTTGGTCAGTCTGGTTTCCTTTTTAACAAGATTCTGGAATGCCGAGACGAGCCTGTCCCTGTACTTGTAGGTAAGGTCTGTCACCTTCCCCTTCATGGCCTCGTATTCTTTCCATGCCCTGCAGTAGTTCTCGTTCTCTACCTCTTCTGCGAACTGCTGGTCCTTCTCGTCGAGCCACGATGACCACCTCTCCTTGAGGTCGTCTGACAGCTGGGAGTTCCTTATGAACGTCCTGACCCTCTCGTTTAGCGCCTCGACCTTCCCTTCAGCATCCTTTGCCCTTCTCTCGCACATCGCGTCAAGCCTGATCTTCACGGCTGCTGCCCTTCTTCTTATCTGGGCCAGCCTCTTGTTCATGATTCTTGCCGCGACTGCTGCAGGCGTCCCGGAGATGAGATTTGCGTCTATACCGGCTTCCGTGAGCCTGTCGTATATTATCTGCGCGAGCTCGGGCTTTCCGACCACGTCTATGTCCCCGTAGGTTCCTTCCTCGATATCTTCTATGAGGCCGTCTATCTGGTCCTCGCTTCTTATGAGTCTGCTCGTGCCGTTAGGCACGTATGGCGACCTTATCGTGTCAGACCAGCTTCCTACAGCGACTACGACCATGTGGCCTTCGGCCCTGGCCATTATCTTCTCCCTGACCCTCTGCCTGATGAGAGCGCGTGTTCCGTTTATGTCGGTTCCCTTTATCTGCTCTTCAACCTCTATCCCGAGGTCGTCAAGGGCGTCAGTCACGCCGCTTCCGACGTTTCCGACCAGTATGACGCTCTGGGTGCCGAACTCCTCGAATGCTTCAACGACCTGGTCTGGTATGCTGTTCTTTGCCACAAGGAGGACAGGTATGCCTTCCTGAATGGCGAGATCCTTCGCCTCTGAAACCATTTCGCAGTTGCCTGAAGCAGGCAATCCGAGAACGTCCCATACGAGCATCACCTTCTCTGCGCTCTCGAAGAACTCGAGTGCTACTTCAGCGGCTGTCCCGTACCTGGTCACGCCCCACAGCCTCACTACGTCATAGTCTTCGGAAAGGCCAGCCTCTATGCTCTCTGAGACGACTGCCGGTCCGCCTACTATGTATATGGTTGACGGTGAGATGCCCTCTATCTCCTCTGCAGCTTCAGCCGAGAGCGTGCTCCTGTCCGTGATAAGGACGGGCGCACCTATCTTGTTTGCAGCAACGCCTGTTATCAGCGCGTCAGGACAGTTAGTGTCGGTCGTGAGTATGACTGACTGTATGTCCTCTGCGCTGGCGCTTGCAGCAGACATCAGAATCGCTGCGAAAAGGAAAGTCAATAGTAGTTTCTCTTTCATAATCCCTCCTATAATACAATGGTTATTTATTGATTCTGTTAACTTATATAAGGACAGTTCAGATAAAATGATTGAGGGATTTTCATGCCTTGTGGGAAGAAAAGAAAACGAGGGAAGATGAAGAAGCACAAGCTCAAGAAGCGACAGAAGAAGATGAGGTACAAGAAGAAATAGGTGTGGCTTCTCATGAGAAGTAAAGTCAAGAAGGTTCTCGACAAGACGACTGTCGATGACAGGATTGCCGCGAAGGCAAGGCGCATCGCAGACAATACCACGGTGGACGACAAGCTGTTTTCCGTATCAAAGAAATTCAGAAACGAGTTTCGGAGCAACATAGCAAAGGCAGTACTCGCAGCTTTCGGTTTTCTCATAGCGCTCGTGTGGAGGGACGTCATAAAGGACGGCGTCGACAGGATAATACAGATCCTGAGCCTCAACGGCGACGGTTTCACCTTCCAGCTCATAACTGCTACCGTGACGACAGTTATATGTGTCATCGGGATAATATACTTCTCAAGGTGGAGTGAGAAGTGATGACCGCAAAGGAAGAGATGAGGGAGATAAGGATATCCGTCGCGCTGCATCTGATGACCGGCGTCCTCATGGGAGTAATATCGTTCATAGTCGCAAACGAGTTCATGGTCATGCCGGTCGGGATAGTCATCGCTGTTGCCACAGGCCAGCTGACTCAGAGGCTCGTGGGCAACAAGAAGTTCTCCTGGTGGTTCGGAAACGGGCTTTTCCTTTACCTCTTCACATGGCTGGACGTATGGATATTCATGGCAAACATCATGTCACCGGTGTAAACAATATAATTTTATCTGTCTCCACATATTGTAATGGCAGCAGACGTCATCAAAGCACCTCTGAATAAAGCGCTGGAGTCTCTAGACCCGAATCTGGCCAGGGTCTTCATACCGTTTGCCGTCAGGAAACCGAGATACTTCATTAGTTTCCTGCGTCTTTTCCGGGCCCATCGTAAGGCCAGGGATGTCAGGAGGGATGCGGAGGCCATGGGGATAAAGGTGCCGCCTTTTATCATAATGAGCGTGACGTCTCTATGCAATCTCGCCTGCGCTGGATGCTATGCGAAAGCCGCAAGCATCCTAAAGAAAGATGGGGACTCCGGGGGAGATGGCAGAAGGGAGCTCGGCCTGGACGGCTGGAGGTCTGTCATAAGGGAGGCATGCAGCCTCGGTGTCGTGGGTTTTGTAATAGCCGGCGGCGAGCCTTTCATGCTTAGGGGCATTCTTGACATGTGCGCTGAATTCAGCGACAGGCTATTCATAATAGTCACGAACGGGACAGCGGTTTCAGATGAGGACTTTCGCAGGCTTTCCGCGTCTTCAAACGTAGCGGTCCTTGTGAGCATAGAAGGTGACAGGCAATCCACCGACGGCAGGAGAGGAGAAGGCGTTTATGAGAGTGCGATGAAGACCGTAGGACGTCTTAGACGCACAGGCGTCCCCTTTGGAATATGCACTACAGTAACGACGCAGAATTATGATTACTGGATGGACGATGCAAACATAGACAGGCTGATCTCATCCGGTGCCAGGATTGGGATATTCATAGAGTACATCCCCGTTTCTCCGGGGGCATGCAAAAGAGACGTAATGCTTGGCGATGTGCAGAGAGCGAGATTCCGCTCCAATATCCTCAGACTAAGGGAGGAGAAGGGTATGTACATAATACATTCTCCCGGTGACGAGGAGTTCTTCGGAGGATGCGTCTCTGCTGGTAAGGGATTCGTGCACATCACTCCGTCAGGCAGCCTTACTGCATGCCCTGTCTCTGACGTGTCTGTGGGAAGCGTCGTCGATTCCGGCCTGGGTGAGTGCCTAAAGAGCCGCCTCTTCAGCTACATACGCGATAACCATGAGCTTCTGGAGACGGGTGACAGCCCGTGCGCTCTCTTCGGGAAGAGCCGGGAACTGAGGGAGATCGCGGCCAGGCTATAGGGGATGTCAGAGAATTATTTTTAAACCCGGAAGTTCATTCTTTTTTACAATGGGCCTTAAGTCAAAGAATCTAATATCAGCCGCGGACATGACAAAGGCTGATGTCGAGGTAATTCTGAGGGAAGCAGACCTGATGCTTTCGAAGCTTAAGACAAAGAAGTCGCTTGGTATAATGAAGGGCAGGATACTGGCGACGCTCTTCTTCGAACCGAGCACCAGGACGAGGCTTTCATTCGAATCTGCGATGCACAGGCTGGGCGGCTCTGTTATAGGCTTCTCAGGTAACGAGGGCACTTCTGCGAAGAAGGGCGAGACGCTCCGGGACACCGCAAAGAACATAGAGAACTACGCCGACATAATCGCGATGAGGAATCCTCTGGAGGGCTCGGCGAAGCTTGTCGCAGACGCCGTCAGGATACCCGTCATTAACGGAGGGGACGGCGCCAACCAGCATCCCACCCAGGCGCTCCTTGACATGTTCACCATAAAGAAGGAGAAGGGTCTCGGAAAGCTCAAGGTGGCGCTCTGCGGAGACCTCAAGTACGGCAGGACCGTTCACTCTCTCATCTACTTCCTTTCGATGTACGGCATGGAGATAGCTCTCGTTTCGCCCAAATCGCTCAGGATGCCCAAGTGGATAATCGATGACGTCAGCGAAAAATACAATGCCAGGATAAAGGCTTGCGAGTCCATGGATGACGTGGTCGGCTGGGCAGACGTGCTGTACGTGACCAGGATACAGCAGGAGAGGTTCACCGACCCAAACGAGTACGAGAAGGTGGCAGGGTCTTACTTCGTCGACAACAATATGCTCAAGAGCGCGAAGAAGGACATGGTGCTTCTTCATCCGCTTCCAAGGGTCGATGAGATAAGGCAGGAGGTCGACGACACGCCTCATGCAAAGTACTTCGACCAGTCATTCTACGGCATATGTGTGAGGATGGCAGTGATAAAGCTGCTTCTGGGTGGCTGAGCATGACAAAGGAGCTGAAGGTCAACAAGATAGAGAACGGGACGGTTATAGACCACCTGCCCGCCGGCAAAGGCCTGAAGATACTGAGGATACTGGGTATAGAGCCCAAGAGCACGTTCATAATAGCGGTCAACGTCGACTCCTCCAAGGGCGGGAGGAAGGACATGCTCAAGATCGAGGACAAGCTGCTCACGAAGAGCGACACTGACAAGATAAGCCTGGTCGCCCCGAACGCCACGATAAACATGATAAAGGGCGGGAAGGTCTCGGACAAGAGGAAGGTGTCGCCCCCGAAGGAGCTCAGGTGCATACTTACATGCCCTAACATGGTCTGCGTTACTAACCAGGAGCGGGGATGCAGCACGAGGTTCCTTAATGCTGGCGGCAGGTACAAGTGCTACTTCTGCGAGAGATGCTTCTCAGTAGAGGACTTCGGGCTTTAGGTGCGTTCCATGGAAAGGGAAATCGCATCGATTCTTCTGAAGACGAAGGCCGTGACCCTCAGTCCCGGCAAGCCTTTCATTTGGGCTTCGGGAATAAAATCTCCCATATACACGGACAACAGGATAGTTCTTTCGTATACGGAAGAGAGGAAGATGGTTGTGAGAGCTTTCGTTGACATCATAGAGAAGAAGTGTCCAGACTTCGACGTCATAGCAGGCGTTGCCACGTCAGGCATACCATGGGCAGCTTGGGTTGCTGATGCTCTCGGCAAGCCGCTAGTGTATGCAAGAGCCAAGAAAAAGGAGTACGGTAAGGGCAACATGATAGAAGGCAGGCTTGATAAGGGGAAGCGCGCTGTCGTGATAGAGGACCTCGTAAGCACCGGAGGAAGCTCAATCGCGGCCGTTCAGGCTGTCAGGGATGCGGGAGCCAAGGTCACTCATTGCTTCGCCATTTTCGCCTACGGCCTTCCTGAGGCGAACAAGAACTTTCAGGATGCTGATTGCAAGCTCGTAACGCTCACGGATTTCAATGCGCTCGTCGGACTTGCGTCAGAGACAGGATACATAACACCCGACGAGAAGGACAGAGTACTGAAATTCTCAGAAGACCCATCTTCATGGAAGTGGTAGGTCAACTCATCTTTTGTAGCTTCCGATAAGTCCGTTGAGGACCTTTATCTCATTTGAGAAGTAATCCCTGGTCTGGACGCTCATGTTCATGTAGTCTACAATGTTTTTGATTATCCCTAGGTCGCCGCTATTGATGTCCCTCTCTTTTAGGGAGTGCACAATCTCGTGGTAGCGGGTCATGACTTCCGTTTCGTCAAATCTGGAAGTATTAGGGACTTCGCACGCGCCGGTGTTTATCCTTCTCATACGGTCTTTGACCCAGAAATCACTGTTCTTCTCAGCTACAGCAATCTCCGCATCCAGTTTGGCCTGCTTCTCGCTGTTTGACAGGTAAGTCCCATTGCCCCTTCCATTTGACATAATAATCACAATGCAACAATGTAAATAGACTTTTATATACTTATATATACTTATTGCCGAGGCAAGACAGCTTCGCACCAAAAGAGATTTATACTCCCTTCGCCTTTACTATTTATCAATCGAATCTGGAGACTTGAGCTTTCCGCATGGGTGCATGATTGATGATCGAGTACGTTTTTCTGGCAAGTCTCATTTCAATCGGTTTTGCCGTATATCTTGGTCATTCCATACTCAAGGAGGACGAGGGCTCTCCTGAGATGAGAAAGATTTCCCATGCGATAAGGGAGGGCGCGGGCGCATTCCTCTCAAGGCAGTACAAGACCATATCGGTATTCTTCGTCGCGGTCGAGGTCATACTCATAGTGCTTGTTTATAACGGATACCTCACGATATTCGTTCCCTTCGCATTCCTTACCGGCGGTTTCTTCTCAGCGCTCTCCGGATACATCGGGATGCTAATCGCGACGAGGGCCAATGTAAGGACTGCCCAGGGCGCTACGAAGAGCCTCAACAAAGGGCTCAGGATAGCGTTCTCTTCTGGTGCCGTGATGGGATTCTTCGTCGTGGGGCTCGCTCTTCTTGACATAAGCGTCTGGTACGTCATACTCAACTGGTTCTACTCTTCGCTGGATGTGGCCGCAAGGATGCAGAACATCACATC
>CAZGWZ010000021.1:4983-11999 GCA_964529545.1 uncultured archaeon | reverse complement strand
GGTTTATCGAGCCCTGCTTTATGACGGAGTAGATGTAGTATCCCCACGGGTCGGCGTCCGCGATGACGTATATCGGGAGCTTAAGTTCCGTATGGAGCCTGTTTATGAGCCTCCTGCATCCTCTCGCAGGCTGCCCCTTACCCGTGAGTATCAGGCAGTTGTGCTTCTTCCAGAACTTGTCCTCGTTGAGCCTCTGCCACACGGCATCCTTCTCTATCATGAGTACGAACTGGGCACTGGACTCTATGAACTTTATCATCTCGGGCTCGACATCGCTTGGTATGGCCCAGCCAGAAGAGCCCATCTTGGCGCAGTTTATCCTGTCACCTGAATCCTCTATGACCATCGGCCCTGCCATGTATCCCTTCCTGTCCGCCTTGAGATGAAGCTCCTCACGCAGGAGGTCAAGCGCGGACTCCAGGTCTTCGAGAACGGGATCGCTCTCGTTCTGGTCGTTGAAAGTGTTCTCGTTTGTCCCCTCTATGGTGTGCTTCAGGGCATAATAGAGGTCCCTGATGCTCGTGGTCACTCCCTGATCTATTATCTTGCCGCACTCGGATGCGACGAGAAGAGTCTGCATGAACTTCCTCGTGTGAGCGAGGTTCATGTACTGTCTCTGGCTCTTCCTGTCGCCTATCCTTATCAGCCTGTTTACCTCGTCGAAGTATATGTTAGAAAGACTCCTCACCGGAAGTGCTATGCTCGGATTCTCCTTCCTCTGAATCTGATTCACCACTTCCTGACCCATCTTCCGTATCTTCTCCTTCGCTCTGTTCTCCACCATCAAGACCCTCCCATTTTTCATCTATTATAGAAAGTATCTGCCTTTCTATCTCTTCTCTTTGCGCACCCGTTATTAAACCCAGCGCGTGCGCAGTCTCCCTTGCATACCTCTCGAATATGGACTTCTTCTTTGAGAGCATCGCCTGCTTCCTCTTCCCGGAAAGCCACACGGAGAGCTTCCTTGCAGCCTCCTGAAGTGCGAGCTTTATCTCCTTGATTATGACGTCATAGTTTGCGATGGCCTCCTTGGACTCGGACGTGAAAGGCACCCAGACAGATGCGATGTGCACGAATATGACGAGCGGCTCCTCGATGCTGCCCCGGTTGACGTTCATCCCGTACCTCCTCCAGTCAGTCTCCGATACGGACCTGCTCATGGCGCACACACCTCCCTGATAGAGAAGCGGCACCCTGTTAGCGAACCTTAGAAGATTGAAGGCCTGAACGGAGCCGCCGAAGGCGAGCCCGACCTCTATCTGGAAGGGCCAGCCCCTGTAGACCTCCGGAGGCCTAGTGACGGCGGCCACGAACTCGGGATTCAGCTCCTTCACGAGCCCCGACTCTATCAGCTCGCTTCCGAGGGGTGAAAGACAGTCCGTGGGCGGCCTGAGAAGCCTGACGTCCTTGACAGCCTCTATTATACCATTCGCCTGCTCGTCAGACACCCTTGACGGGCGGAGCTTAGTGTCGGCGATGACCTGACCGCCGGCCTCCTTTGTTATCCCTGCCTTTATGAGTATCTCATTTGCGCTCTGCTTGCCGAGCCTCGAGAACTCGCTCGTGAGGAATGACTGCATCGTCCTGGAGTCCGTGTTCTGAAGCATTCTCATGAGGACGCCTAGCTCCACGCCCTCTATGTGGGGCATTATCTCTCTGGACTCTGGCGGGAGCTTCCCCACCCCGCGCTTGAACTCCACCCTGCCATTGGGCGAATCGAATATTATGTCGGCATAGGGATTGGATATCGCCGTCTCCTTAACATACTCAAGCACAGACTGCTTGTTCTCCCTGTATGTCGCCTCGGCGACGAATGTGACCTCGACGCCGTGCCATGGCGGCTCTTCCTCGCTGACGCTCGTCTCCATGACTATCGGCTTGTTCTTGGCGACGTCTATCCTTATCTGGTAGTTATGAGTCCTGCCGTCACCGGTGCTCGTGATTATCTTTGTAGGCGTGCCCGTCGTGAGCTGGGAATACAAAACCGCGCATGATATGCCGAGACCCTGCTGACCCCGGGTCTGCTTGAGCCTGTGGAACTTGCTCCCATAAAGAAGGGAGCCGAATATCCTAGGGACCTGCTCCCTTACTATCCCCGGGCCATTGTCCCTTATCCTTATCTCGTACTTCTCGGTCCCGACCTCTCGTATGCCGACGTACATCTCTGGAAGGATGCGGGCCTCCTCGCACGCGTCAAGGCCGTTATCGACGGCCTCCTTCACTATTATGAGCATGGCCTTGGCCTTGTTGTCATAACCGAGAAGGTGCCTGTTCTTCTCGAAGAACTCCGACACTGAGATGGACCTCTGCTTCTTTCCCATCTCCTCAGCGGTGCTCATACAATCCCTGAAAAACCTAGATTATTAGTTTCCACGTCCGTACTTTAATATTTTTCATATGTGGAGTAGACAATAAAGAAATACGGCGTTTCGGACAAGTCATGCCATGGCCTTCTTCCTTCTCATGGAATTGTAGGCGTATGCGTGAGTCTTTCCGGAAAGCAAGCTACCGAGAGCCTCCTCTGCAGGGCCGAGCTGGTCTGACGCGCCTATAACAGAAAGCGTCTTTCCCTTTATGGCTATGTCGACGCCTGTCTCCCTCTCTATCATCTTCTTTGCCCTGCCCTCGTTACCGATGACCCTTCCGAGAAGCCTCTTTCTGGTCTTGTCCGTCTCTCCCTGAAGGGAAACTATGTGAAGCTCGCAGTCCTCGTCTATTATCCTCCTCGCGACCTTCGGGGAGAAACCCCTTCCGATGGCAAGCACGGTGTCTCTCGCCTTGAGCACCATTATCGGGTCTTCGCCATCTATCTTGACTATGTCTGTGACCTCTATGCTGGTCCTTGTGGTCCTCTCTATGCGCTTCTTGACCGAACCGCCCTTTCCGATCACAGAAGTTATCCTGTCTTCAGGAATCCTCGCTATCTCTATCATAAAAACAGCTCCGGCTCACCGCTTGAGAAAGCCCTTCGACATGAGCCAACTGACCTGTGCGGGCCTGTATCTCCAGACGATATCTCCCTTGGCATCGCCTTCAACAGACCATGGCTTCACGAGTATGACGTCGCCGATCTTTACGTACATCTTCCTCTTGGACCTGCCAGGAACGCGGCACATCCTCTCGTTGCCGTCAGTGCAGTCCACCCTGAACCTGCTGGCTCCGAGGACCTCTATGACCGTACCTATGACCTCGTCGTCCCTTGGCGTCCTCGCTCTTACTGTCTCTCCCTCGTTTTCTTCCATGACCATAATAAGAGGGGTGTGTTTTTAAGCTTTGAAGCGTTCAGAAATGATACCCTACGCTCAGCTCGACCTTGACGGTCTCATACATGTCCTCGTTGAAGACCTTCCTCATGGAGGCCTTCGCTCCCTGGTTCATCCTGTTGGTTATTATCGGGTAGTCCTTGCCGGAAGCCGCCCATACTATGAGCGACTTCAGAAGTTGCTTGTTCTCGTTCTCCGCCTGCGTGTCCTTTGATATACCGGCCCATGACATCCATGCCGTCCTTCCAGTCCCATTCACGCCCCAGTTTATGACAGACAGCGGAACGTACCTGCCCTCGTAGGAGCCGCCTATGTAATTCAGACCCTGCCTCACGAGGATGCGGGAAGGATTGCCTTCGGCAGGATAGACGCTCTCGCTTACGAAGTTGTTGAACCCGTTGAACCCTGCCGGGGCAGGCGGCATGCTTGTGAAAATCTTCTCGATCATGTATCTCTTCTCAGATGACTCGGCGTAGGGGAAGTATGCCTCGCCCGAAGGCGGGGGGACCGACTCGGAATCATACACCCACTCCAGATTGAAGAGCAGGCTGTGCCATGATGACTCGACCACGTCGCTTGTCAGGTTTGCAAAGTGCACTATCCCATTGCCTCTGGAGAGATACTCTCCCATCCTGTTCTCAAGGACACCATTGACATTTACATTCCCGCATATGAGTATGACATCGTTACCCATCTGGGCTTCGTTCAGGGTGAACGCATAGGGCTCTATCTGCTCATGCACCATCCTCCTCTGTATGCCGTTTACGGTGAAGTCCGAAAGGACGCCGGACTCGAGAATCGAGTAGTTGACATCGTCGCATACGCAGCCTATCCTCATCCGGGGCCTTATGGGATAGTTCAGCGAAAGCGAGTAAGACATGGTCCTTGGGACGAGATAGTATAGAGTGTGGTTCACCTCGGCCGCGTCCGACCAGTCTACGCCGCTAGCATCGAGCGTGTACAGGAGGTCCTGGGACATCACCGTGAGCTTTGGCGTTCCCCACGAGGGGTCCGCCTTCGGTATGGAATAGAACTGGGAAAGTATGACGAAGACCAGCATCGCCACTATTATGACCTCTACTATGTGAAGGAACCCCTTCATCCTGGCGCTCATAGATAAGTTTTTATTACGCTTGTTAAAGTTCTTTAGCATGAAGCTCTCCAGAGTCTACGACATGATGCACTCGCACTTCGGCCATATGGACTGGTGGCCGATGCAAAACGCCTTCAGGCCCCCGGAGTTCGAGGTTTGCGTCGGCGCCATACTGACGCAGAACACGAGCTGGGGAAATGTCGAAAGGGCGCTATATCTCATGAAGAAAGCTGGCATAACGACTCCGGAAAAGGTACTCTCCGTTGACATAAAGGACCTCGAGGATGCTGTGAGACCGAGCGGGTTCTACAGACAGAAGGCTGAAAGGCTCAAGATATTCACAGAGTTCGTCAGTTCGTTCGGAGGGTTTGAAGGCTTTAGGAAGAACGTCACAAGAGAAGACCTCCTAAAGGTCAGGGGTCTCGGCCCGGAAACGGTAGACTCCATCCTCCTCTATGCGCTCTCAAGGCCGTACTTCGTGATAGACGCATACACTAAAAGGGTTTTCACGAGGCTTGGATTCCCGGATAAAAAGGACTACGAGTCGTGGAGGAAATTCTTCGAGGAAGGCATTGAAATGGATGTGAAGGTGTACAACAACTTCCATGCTCTAATAGTAGAGCAGGCAAAGACTTTCTGCAGGACAAAACCGCTATGCTCTAATTGTTTTCTGAGTGATAAATGCATGAAGAAGCTTTAGCTAATGTCAATGATTTATTTCTCCGTTACAAACTTTCCACATGGTCTCTACTGCAAGGCTTTGCATAACGTGCAAGGGTGCGAGAATGCTCTGCGGCCAGAGCCCGTGTCCGCTCATGAGCAAGTTCAGCGTCAGGTCGAAGATAGAGGCAGGCCTTAAGGAAGACTTCTTCGGGCCGGCTACCTCCGTGTTCATAGGAAGGTACAACTATCCAAACGTGTTCACTGGCCCCCTCGCGCCAATGATTAGCGACAGGCTCGACATAATAGACAAGCCATCATCATGGTTCGGTACGAGCTACAGTGACCTAGTCGAGATGCGCTCCACGCTCCTTCGAACCAAGGAGCCGACCAACATCTTCTCGAGGGGGAGGACCATCTCGGACCTTCAGGAGATAGCGCTCTCCATTAAGGCCCCTGACATAGAGATGCAGCTGAAGGGAAAGCCCAGGTACAGCGTGAGCTTCTCGGACGTGAACCAGCCCATGGGTCCGACCGCAGACATAAAGAACCTAAGACTCACGGAAAACGTCAGGATCGCACGAAGGGTCGACAGGATAGTATCCGATGAGATGAGCGCTAACGATTCCGGAATAGCGCTCTACAGATCCGGCGAGGACGTCTACAAGATAAGCACCATACTGAGTTCTGGCATACTCGGTATAGAGCACAGAAAGAAGCTGGTCCCGACGAGATGGAGCATAACTGCAAGCCATGACATCGTATCGAAGAGTCTTATAGCTGAGATAAAGGACTTCCCGAGCGTCAACGATTGCATGGTCTTCTCAAGCGACTATCTGGACAACCACTACGAGGTGCTACTAATGCCGGGTGAGTGGGAGTTCGAGAACTTCGAGGCATGGGCACCGGGAACGCCATGGTCGATGAATGCGAAGCAGACGGAGGTAATAGAGGAGCACGAACCGTATCGCGGGAGGACGAAGTACGCCGATCTTCAGGGAGGCGGCTATTATGCCACGAGGCTCGGGGTTACTGAAGGTCTCAAGAAGCTCAGGAGGCAGGCGAGGGTCGTCGTCTTCCGAGAGGTCCATGAGGGATATGTCGTCCCTCTCGGCGTCTGGCAGGTCCTTGAGAACGTCAGGAACGCCTTCAGAAGCGCTCCCGAAAGATTCCATACAAAGGATGATGCCATAAGGCATATAAATACGAAGCTGAGGCTTCCTGTGAGCGATTACGAAAGGGAAAGCAAGATACTAAGACGGAAGTCGGTCGCAGACTTCCTCCGAATGAAAAGTTAAACATTTTTATACTAGCTTCAGGCATCATATAATTATGGACAGAAAGGGAGCCATACAGGTCAGCATCGGATTCCTCATAGTCATGGTCATTTCTGCGCTCGTCATGATATTCATGATGAGCTGGATTGGCGGCATGTTCCCTCAGCTTACAAAGATCTCAACGTTTGCAACCACACAGGCCGAGCAGCAGATGATGAATGAGTTTTCAAAGGGCGACAATGTCCTTCTTGCGACTGTTCCCTACAAGGAACAGTTCCAGCCCGGTTCTGAGGTGTGGTTCAAGATAGGCGTAAAGAAAACGGGCGTCGACGATGCAGACAATTTCTTCTCTTTATGTGTCGGTAAGATGAGCGGAGCGACATGCGTCACACCAAGCGAAGAGAACCCATCAGCCGTCTGTTCAGGAAACGATGATGAATGCAAGATAACGTTCAAATTCTCTCCGTTGACAAAGATAATAAACAGGAATGGCATAGAGACCATGGCCGCTGTAATGCAGATACCCGCTGACGGTGTGGACAAAGGCATATACGGCTACAGAATATATGTATGTGCAAGCGACAAAGCAACGGACACCTGCGATGGTCTGCAGGAAAGCGTCGGACAGTATGACTTCCTAGTGCAGGTAAGCTAAGTCATTGACTTAATTCAATAATTTATTCTGCCACTGACAAGAATAAAGCATGAACGTCGGTCTGCTTT
>CAZGWZ010000021.1:0-4883 GCA_964529545.1 uncultured archaeon | reverse complement strand
TTCAATAATTTATTCTGCCACTGACAAGAATAAAGCATGAACGTCGGTCTGCTTTTCGGAATGGTTGTGGCGATGCTCACCATAATCATGATACTGGTCTTCGGTTTCCAGCAGATACGCGACGTAACGGACCTTCAGGAAGACGCGGAGATGAAAAGGATTGTCGGCAAGCTCGGGGTGGCGGTTGACAGGGTCTACAGCATGAGCGGCGAGAGCTCGGAGAAGTTCACGCTCGCATTCCCGGGCTCCGTCGAGAAGATATGCTTCGTCCCGATAAACGTCTATGATGGAGAGCAGATGGAGCCATACAGGAGGGACAAACTTGTCCAGCAGCTACGTGACATAGAACTCGTCGAGGATATGGATGCTGCAAGGATGATAGCAGGAGTTAGAATGCCTGTTACGGACAATGCAGGCAACTACTACGACAAGGAGATGCCGCTGCTCGTCTTCTTCAAGGGATACGACGTGCCTGCTTGGTACGAGATGGATCACCTGGACCCGAGCCTCAAGGGAAGTCCCGGGAGGATACTGTGCGTCACCCCCGGAACGACGGTGTGGCTTCTGAGGACGTTCGACAGCGAGGGCGCATGGGTCGACGCAGAGGAATTCTGATAATTTAAGACTGCTAAGGCAAACATCATAATATGCTGAGCGTCTTCCAGATATTCAAGGTTCTCATAGGCATAATCGTCTTCGTAGTCGTTATGACCTTCTTTCTCCGCCTGAGCGAAGACTACATGGGAGTCGGGGAGACCGGAAGGGAATACGAGACCGCGGAGGCCTTCGACATCGCCCTGATGAACACGTACACCAGCGGGAACCCCGGAAGTTTCGAGGATATGGGAAAGTTTGATATGGCGGTTTTCCTGCTGCCACCGGAAGAGAAGCGCTCGGAGCGTGCAAAACTCGCATTCCCGTCCGGTCAGAAGACCCTGAGCGTGCCGGCCTTCGTCTTCACTTCAACAAGCCCGATGAAGACTATGAGGTTCTGCGAAGGACATGAATGGTACCGTTTCTGCTACGTCTACGCCTATCCCGAGGATGGCATAATACTATTCACCCCGGAGATAAACAACGCGGCGACGAGGAAGCTCATACTGAATACGCTCGAATCGTTGCCCGATGATCTGGAATACGGATACTGCGAAGGTGAGACCGCCATGGTAAAGAAGACCGACGAGGAGGGCAGCGCCAAGAAGAAGTTCATGGATTACGTGATGGGTGCCATGCAATACGCCGGCAACTTCGAGCCGTGCACAAAGGAGCTCAAGCCATACTACAGGCTCATAACCATAGGGACGGGAAGTCCCAGGGAAAATGAGGTCGTCATAATGCCATCGGGCGAGAACAGCGGGACGCTGAGAAGCTGGAACGGCGAAGGGATTTCACAGACGAACGTCGTGTCCTTCACCCATGCATCCGACGTCTCAATCGCGACAGCGGGCGGTGCCCTGGCGGTGCACAACAAAAGAGGTCTGCTTCTAAAGGACCTCCTTCTGGCGGCCAAGGTGATGCGCGACCGCACCTCCATGGTCCACAAGATGATAATAGAGACGAACTTGGAGCCATGCGCTAACTGCGCGACCGTGAAGTACGAGAAAGCATGCGGGTACACAGACAGCGAAGGCCATCCTCATACAAGTGACGACACCGAAGGATTTTATGTTCCATACGAAGACTTCATTGACGCACTCGATTCCCTCATAGAGCGCATAGAAAGCCAGGACTCGAATTCGCTCATAATGTCCGACCTCGGCCACAGCGCAGAGATGTACAAAGTCCTGAAAGACCTGGGGTGCGAGTCATGAAGGGGCAGGCCGCAGTGATGGAGTACATGGTGCTCATGCTCATGATGGTGATGGTCATAGTATTCGTCATCATAATGGTCTTCGGTTTCCAGTTCATAAGCAGCGGCACCGAGAGGGCCGAGCACCTCGAGAGGCAGACGCTGTTCGTGCTCCAGTCCCTGATAACATCGTCCGTCGTATCGGACCCGCAGTACCAGAAGCTCTCGGTACTCGAGGACGCAAAGCTCACGGTCATCACGGAGTGCGATGACATCGAGGAGATATTCGGTGAAGGCGTATGGATAAACATAAGCATGTACTACGAGAAGCCAAGCTGCCAAGGCCTGACTGGAAGCCTGCTCCAGCAGTGCAGGAACAAAGCCGACGACATAGCTGAAATCCAGAGCACCAGATGCACGTCCGGCAGCAACGGCAACTACCCCGAATGCGGCTACTGGGAGTTCTGCGAAGAGAACCGGGAAGATCGCATGATGTACAGGTCCATACCTGTCAACATACACAGGAAGATACAAAACGAGCTTCTCCTCGGCGTGATAGAAGTGGGGGTACCGGTGGGACAATGAAAGGGCAAACGAGCATGATGGCCATAGTCATCATAATAATACTGATGGTATTCCTCATGATATTCCTGGCGACAAGCACGACTGACGAGGGCAACATGCAGGTTATGGAGGAGTACAGAAATCTCTTTGCAAGCAACATGCTGCTTTCCATCCTTAATACGGATACCTCCTGCGGGACGTTCTCGGATATGCTGAAAGCCGAATACTTCGGCAGCGGCAAATGCGGCGACACGGCCTTCACCGACCACATAGACGAATACGTCGACCACATCCTGCTAACGACCGGTCATACGGACTACGACTGGATGATAGAGGCCGAGCCCAAGGACTTCAATGGCATAACGAGGGAGTGGGGACACGGCGGCGAGGACGGGGTCAAATCTCACATAGACCGCCGGAACTCGCTCACCATACTGACATGGGGCGGAAGGATGCTCGAGGTAAGGCTATATTTAAGAACAAAGTAACAGTTAGCCGGATATCAATTTATAATCAATCGTGACAAATTAATTATATTATGAAGGGACAGGCAGAGATAGCACTCATAGCCGGTGTGGTAATCGTCATAGTTCTTGTCCTCCTCTATTCAGTTTCTTTCATAACGCCGCCATCATCGGAACAGACTGGCCTTACAAGCGAACAGGGGTCAGTGGAGGTTTACGTCAAGGATGTGCTGGACAAGGGTTCCAGGCAGATGCTATCACAGATATACAAACAGGGCGGCTACATTGACCCGGAAGATTCTGAAGTTAATACGCTGAATGGTGAGGATGTGGTGTTCGCCGATTATGGCTTGACCAAGGTAGCATACTGGCAGATATGCCAGCATACTTACATACCCACAGAGGCGAAGCTGGAAGAGGTGCTTCAAGACGGGATCCAAAAGTACATGAGGAATGCGCTTCCAGAGGAAGGCACCGACATAGCAGGAAAGCGTGTGACGTTCGATACCGTCGATATGTCCGTGAAGGTCAAGATACTCCAGGAGAAGGTGGTCGTGACTATCAGCATGCCGACGAGAGTACAGGGTGTCCTGAGGACCGATCCTTACATAATAGAGGTGCAGAGCAATCTCGGAAGGATAAGGGACTTTGCGGAGGATTTCGCCTGGACGCAGAAGGAGCATAGGGTGCTTGAAGCCAATCTGCTCTTCGCGCTTCAGCTTTCCAACCAAGAAGATATAGAGAACTGGGTACCTACCTCAGGCCTCTACGTCGACGGTTCGTACAGCATAAGCTGGGAGTCCCTGAAAGAACGCATGACGAACTTCATAAGATACAACATGGCGCACACCCGCTTCTGGCAGACACCATTCTACAACAACGGCCACTTCACTGAAGGTGAGCTCGACTATGAATACATACCTCAAGTGGAGGATATGTCAAACCCGAACGGAGACTGGGTGAGATACAATGACCTTTACGTAGAACTGCAATACGGGGGTGTGCAATACGGCGATATAAACCAGGAACTGACAAAGACCAGGATGGATTACAGGCTCGTACCAACCGAGGATCCCATATCATTCGACCCGGTTCCAATGGGACTTGTAACGCTCCCCGATGGATACAACATAGGATACGACCTGCGTTATCCAGTGATTGTAATCGTAGATGATCCCCTGTACCAGAAGCCATTCAGGTTCATGACATTTGTGAACATAGGTCACGATGGCTCTGACTGGGAACTGAGAAATAAACCAAAGCCGTGCGACCCCTCGGAATTCGATACAGTGACCACTGATCCATACCAGGAGAACTGTGTTGATGCCGCAACCATGCCTTTCATGATAGATGTCATTAATTACAAAGGCAATGGGATTCCCGGGGTCGAGTTAAAGAGCATAGGCGGTTGCTCCTATGGCTGGACGACCAATGGAACCGGCTTCATAAGCGGTGTGAACATACCTGCACTTGATGACATAGACGTGGAACTCCAGAAAAAGGTCGGTACCAATGAATACACGAAATACAAGGTCTGCGGCCTCTCTTACAGCGACCTCAACGGTCACACCTTCGAGATGCCGCTTCCGGAGACGTTCTACATGGACCTTTATACCGTAGGCATAATAGATTCTGGTAGCAAGTTCGACATAGCATACATAAGCCCCGTCATCGGCAGCCAGCCGGACAAAGCCGACCAGATCGATATATCAATGACAAGGGACGCTGGGCAGTGCACAGAAGACCAACCGGTCGTCTATCCTTTCAAGAACTACAGGTACCCTGAAAATGACCTAGGCCCATTCATAGATCTCGACGACCCAAAAGGAAGCATAATAAACTTCAACCCCGATGATCTTCCCAACCAAGGGGATGAACCTCCCATTGTCTATCCGAGGATAGAGGAGAATGTGCTCTGGATGGAAAATGATGATGTGTTCAAGCCCATAATGCTCGAGGTCACTGAGAACTACGACGTCGAGATATCCGTAAGGAATCCCGAACTGAACGGGGACATTGGAAAGATAATATATGAGGATTTTGAGCTCAACGGCGACTGGGATTAT
>CAZGWZ010000020.1:0-12512 GCA_964529545.1 uncultured archaeon | reverse complement strand
GGTCATCTCGGGCAGGTACCTCTCCCTCGCGTAGGCGACGTACTTCCTTACGAGGTCCGGGGATATCGCGGGCTCGAGCCTGTTGCCCTCGTGCCTGCTCCTTATGACGTGGTCCACTATCCTCTTGTCCCTCTTCTGCTCGGGGACGTCCCTCACCGTGAACTTGAGGTCGAACCTCGAGAGCAGGGTGGGTGGTATGTCTATCTGCTCGCTTATGCTCCTCATGGGGTCGAACCTCGAGAACTTCGGGTTCCCGCCGGCAAGGACGGACGTCTTCGCCGGGAGGGTGGCGACTATGCTCGCCTTCGCTATCGATATGGTGCCCTGCTCGAGCGCCTCGTGCATCGCGACCTGGTCGTCAGGGCTCATCTTCTCGAACTCGTCTATCGACAGGAGCCCCTTGTTCGTCAGGACTAAAGCCCCGGCCTCGAGCACCCAGCCGCCCATGAACTGCTCGTCCTTTGTGACGGTCGCTGTGTTATGAACAACTATGTCGTTTGCGATAAAATTGTGTTCGCCGTCAACGGTCAGGTCGTATACCCATTCTTCATCATGGTCGCGCTTTTCCTTGACCTTGTCCCAGAATATGTCTGAATCTGCAAGGGTCTTGAGGAAATTGAAATATGGGTGTGTTTTCTTCTTCTCGAGAATTGTCACAAACCCCTTAAGGCTCTTTCTTGAAAAATTCCTCCTTCCATGCTCGTAATGCCTTAGAAGGTAGAGGCCCTTGTTGGACTTGATTTTTATTCCAACCGATTTCCTGACATCGCCAAGCGTCTTGCCGACGTTTGGTATCACGTCTATGTTTGTGTTTTCCGATAGCCCCCTTTCAAGCATGCTATTCAGCTTTTCCATTTTCTCATGACGAAATCCTATGTTGTCGGCAAACCTCTTCAGGTTTTCCTGTCCTCTTATAACTATGACATATTTTCTCTTTTTTCCACCGTACCCACCAGCGGACGGTTTCCTTTCCCTGAGCTTTGAAATTATCCCAAACCTCAGAAGGGACGTCTGCACCTGTCTTGCGAGCACCTCTCCTGTAGTAGTGTACTCCACATAGCTCCCGTTGCCCTTTTCTACAGGACCGCCATCACATGTGAAGAGCCCGCAAAGGAATCTTGAAAGCATCTCATCAGACCTTAGAATGTCATCCGGTATCGACATCCTGTCACACTTGACGCCTCTTGGTATACCAATGCTGTCAAGATGGTCGCACATGTTCTTTGAAGCCACTCTTACGCAAGGAATCCTGTCACGGTGGAAGTACATTCTTGGCTTGAGCCCGATTGACTTACACAGGCCAGAGAAATCATCAAGATGACTCCTGTTTGTGTTATGGAACCTCAGTTCCCTCTCTCCTACGTCACCGTCACCGGCAACCATGCCCGCGAACTCTGCAAAATTAACGTCAATATCCACAGGAAGATGATTTACCGGCATGTTCCTTGCAAGAGCGATATAATCATTCTTATCTATGCTGCGTGCCTTCTCCCATAGAAGATTTCCGTCTCTTATTACGAGGAGTGGATTCTCGCTTGTGACGTCTATGGATCTTCCCGTACCCGTCTTAAATGAAACCATTCCGTTCTTAGGCCTCAATTTAAAAAACTTCGAGACTTTCATTTTCTTCAGGCGCAGTTTCTTCATGTCCATGCAAACAATTTCAAAATCATCATTCTCACAGACGTAACCATCGTTTGTGCCATCGTCCAGTCTTCTGGAACCGTTTCTCTTTAAAGCATCCTCGACTATGTCTCCTATCTTCATCATCTCTCCATGCGCCAATGGAACAATCGTGTCATATGACATACATAAACCAGCGCCAGTGACTCCCTTTCCGCTCACATATCGTCCGCGTGGCACTATCTCAGGCACGAGCTTCAGGAGCTGCGACTTTCCTGCGGACGGGTCGCCTATTATGAGTATGTGGATGTCTCCCCTGAACTTGGTGCCGTCCGGAAGGGACCTCGCCACGCCCCCGAAAAGCTGAAGTATTATGGCCTCCTTTATGTGCCTTAGTCCGAAAAGCGAAGGGGCGAGGGAATCTATGAGCATCTCGTATATCTGGGGATTCTTTGCCATCTTCTTTATCTCCTCCGTTTCCTCAGGAGATATCTTGAGCCTCTCCCATGTCGTCTCCGTTGGCTCGACGCAGTTGGCGTCGAGGTAGAAGTCCAGCTTGACCGAACCCATCTTCCCCTTAGGGACGTCCTTTAGGGAACCGACTATCTTGAGCCTGTTTCCCGGGTCGGTCATCCTCCTCCCGTCAGGCGACACGAGATCCTCCGAGAGCCACACGTTCACCTGAGATGGCTTCTCGCCCTCCGTGAGCTCGAAGGGCTCCTCTATCGTCACCCATCTGGTATCAATCATGACCTTGCCATCCTCGCTGAAAGCCTTGCCGTCGCAGCCCCTTCCTTCCACGACGTTGCCGCACCTGAATGGCTTGCTGACGAACGTGCCCTTAACAGGATGCCTCGTGACCGAATCGCACTCCATGCACTTCCAGTCCACAGCAATGATCTCGGGCCTTATCTCAGAGGCCCTTCTGACTATGCCCTCCACCGATATCAGGCTTCCGATGTGCTTTGACCTGAGGTCCCTGATGTTGACCATGTTGGTCTCGGGAAGCTTGCCGAACCTCACCCTTACAGCGCCGGGCAGGTCTATGCCTGAGACCGCGACCTCCGCGACCTTGGCAATGTAATCGGGCTTGTCGATGAGCAGCTGCGAGAGGTCAGGGAACCTCTTGTCCAGCTTATCAAAATCGACAACAAGGGACGATTCATCCTCAGCCGCCTTGTACAGCTCCTTGCTGTATTCCCCGTTCAGAAAAATCCTAAACTTCTCAACGTCTCCCATCTTCACATCATCGTGCTCGGCATTCTTAGACATAGGGTTTACATTTTTGTTATCCGGTTTTAAAAAGATTGACAAGCGATAAATGATAATTTAATTAATGGAGAGCCGGAAACATTAACTATGAAAGGACTGACGATAGCGCTCATATCGATGGGTTTCTTCGGGCTCTATGCGGTGTTCAGCAAGATGCTGCTCAGTTCCACTGTCGAGCCGATCCTCATAGTCATATTGAGCCA
Organism: uncultured archaeon; assembly: GCA_964529545.1. Lineage (GTDB taxonomy): Archaea > Aenigmatarchaeota > Aenigmatarchaeia > QMZP01 > JAFGSV01 > JAFGFG01. The sequence goes on along the minus strand of CAZGWZ010000020.1, from coordinate 9,414 downwards.
GGGCCTCGCCGGCATCATAATAATAGGTGCGATGGACCTGTTCAAGAAGATACGCGAGATAAGGGAGACATCGAAGCGCGACTTCAAGGTAATAGCCGTGGTCTCCGTGTTCTCATCTGTAATAGCGCCCCTGCTCTACCTGATAGGGCTTGCGACCACTTCCGTTGCAAACACCGTGCTCATATCCAACGTGGAGGCCGTATTCATGTCGCTGTTCGCAGTGATGTTCCTGAGAGAGAAGACGACGCTCCACCAGATAACGGGGACCATCGTCATGTTCCTTGGCGTGGCGTACATAGCGACCCATGGATTCTCAGCAATAACCCCGTTCAACGCGGGCGACATCATAATACTGCTGAGCGCGGCATCGTACGCTACCGGGAACACCCTCTTCAAGAAGTACGTGAGGCACATACCGCCAGAGGTGACGGTCACCCTCAGGAACATATTCGGGGCGGTCATACTCCTCGGGCTGTCGCTGGCATTCATGGACGTAAGGGGATTCCTCACCTTCTCAGGGTCCATAACGCCTATCTTCATCTATGCGCTCCTGGGCCTCGTCATATTCGTAAAGATAGCGGGGCAGTTCCTGTGGTACAAGGCGCTGGATATAACAAGCGCCACGAGGGTGTCAACCGCTATGCTGTTCTCGCCCCTCATAGGGGTCTTCTATGCAGTCATACTTCTGGGCGAGACTCTCATACAGTCTCAGGTGATAGGCGGCATACTGATAGTGACAGGCCTCGTGATAGTGGAGATGCACATAAGAAGAGTCAAGAGCCCGCTGAAACACAAGTTCCACCTCAAGCTGCGGCACACGACAAGGGCCTGAGGAAACAATTATTATATTGCGCCTACAACAGAATACTATGTCCGGAATTTTGTCAACAGACCTTTGCGGCATCAGGCTGAAGAACCCCCTCATCCTCGCGTCAGGCATACTCGGCGTGACGAAGGACTCGCTCAGGAACGTGGCTGCAAACGGCGCAGGGGCAGTCACCATAAAGTCCGTGAGCAGGGAAGAGAGACCAGGCCACAAATCCCCGATAATACTCACAGACGGCGACGTGATGATAAACGCAGTAGGGTACTCAAATCCCGGACTCGCCGAATCAAGGAAGGAATTCTCAAAGCTCGCCGACGTAGGCGTGCCTGTGATAGCCAGCATCATAGGCGGGAACGCTGGCGAGTTCTCATACATGGCGGAGAAGCTCCTCCCAGGCGGATTCTCTGCTGTGGAGATACCGCTCTCGTGCCCTCACACCCCGGGATACGGAATGCTCGCGGGCCAGGGCACACCTGACGCCACGATGGAGATAACAAAGGCTGTGAAGAGGAAGACCAAACTTCCTGTGATAGTAAAGCTGTCTCCTTCCATACAGGCACTGTGTGACGTCGCAAAGGCAGCAGAGAAGGCGGGCGCTGACGCCATAAACATGGGAAACACCGCAGGACCGGGCATGTTCATAGATGCCAAGGCCAAGAGCCCTGTCCTCGACTTCAAGTTCGGGGGGCTGTCGGGCCCTGCGATGAAGCCCATAGCCCTTAGATGCGTTTACGACGTATACGAGTCCGTCAAGATACCTATAATCGGAACCGGTGGTGTAACGAAGGGCACGGATGCTGCGGAGATGCTGATGGCAGGAGCCTGCGCGGTCGGCGTCGGCTCAGCTGTGCACTACAGGGGAATCGATGCCTTCAGCAAGATATCCGGTGAGCTCTCCTCATTCATGGAAGAGGAAGGCTACAGGAGGATAAAGGACATGGTCGGGATTGCGCATGAGTGAAAGGCCGTTAATGCTTCCCATAGAGAAGATAACAGACGAGGCCGAGGGCATAAAGAGCTTCTGGTTCAGCCACGACCTTAAATCGAAGCCCGGACAGTTCCTTATGCTCTGGATACCAGAGGCCGGGCAGAAGCCTTTCGGCGTGTCCTACCAGACAAAGGGAATGTTTGCGGTTACGGTCAGGGACGTCGGGGATTTCACCCATAGGATGTTCTCAATGAAGCCCGGCGATAGGATAGGAGTCCAGGGACCCTACGGGAACGGATTCTCTGGGAAGGGGAAGAGGGTCGCGCTCGTGGGCGGCGGCTACGGAACCGCTCCGATAGCTTTCCTTGCGGATGAGATGTCAAAGTCCGGAAAGACGGTGTTCCTGATAACGGGTGCCGTTACTGAGAAGTACATCCTCTACAGGAAGAGGTTCTCCAAGGGCAGGGTGAAGGCTTCCTACTCGACTGACGACGGCAGCTTCGGCGCCAAGGGATTCTGCACGGACTGCCTCTCGGGCATGATAAAGGCCGAGAAGATAGACATGATATACTGCTGCGGCCCAGAGGTCATGATGAAGAAGGTGCTCGGCATAGCAAGGGATGCAAAGGTCCCCGCGGAGCTGTCGCTCGAGCGCTACATGAAGTGCGGGTTCGGCGTCTGCGGCTCATGCGTTCTCGAGGGCACAGGATGGAGGGTGTGCAAGGACGGCCCGGTCTTCACATCCGAGCAGATGTCCAAGGTCAGGGATTTCGGTTCTGCAAAGAGGGATGCAACCGGCAAGAAGGTGAGGGTATGAGCAAGACCGTCATATTCGGAAAGACGCTCGTCATGGGAACCGGGAAGGTCCACACCAACAGGTACGTTGAGATACACGACGGAAAGGTCTACAGGATCACGAACTTCTCAAAGAGCCCGGACATAACGGCCGACATAATAATGCCGGGCTTCATAGACCCGCACGTCCACTGCAGGGACGGCAATGAGCGGGCAAAGGAGAGCATAAGGACCGCAGGAGAGGCAGCTGTCCATGGCGGGGTCACGAGGATCCATGACATGCCAAACACCGTGCCTCCCGTCCTCCATGAGAGCGACGTGGAGAAGCGGCTCGAGCTTCTCAGGAGAAGCGAGACGCCCATAGAATACGGCCTTTACGTGGGCGTCACCGACGAGCCCTCCCAGGTCAGGGAGGCGGTGGGACTGACGAAGAAGCATCCCGAGGTCATGGGACTCAAGATGTACGCGGGCGAATCCGTGGGCAGCATAGGCGTGACGGATGTCAATGACCAGCTCTTCGTCTACAAGGCGCTGGCGAAGCTCTCATACGGCGGAATACTGATGGTGCACGCGGAGAAGAAGTCTCTATTCAGCGATGTCGAATGGAGCGTGAACCATCCGGAGTCATGGTGCGACATAAGGGTCCCGGAAGCCGAGACGGAGGGCGTCAGGGACCAGGCGGAGCTCGCCTCAAAGGCCGGCTTCAAGGGCAGGCTGCACATATGCCACGTCAGCCTTCCGGAGACCGTGGACATAATAAGGAAGCTTCCCCGGACCAGGAACGTGAGCTGCGGGGTGACTCCCCATCACCTGATGCTGAACTATGACAACATGTTGGAGAAGACGAGAGGCCTCTACTGCAAGGTGAATCCACCCCTCAGGAGGCGTGAGGAGATGGAAGGACTGATGAGGAGGCTCTCTGCCGGAAGGATAGACTGGATAGAGACGGACCACGCGCCGCACACGCTGAACGACAAGCTCAACAGCCCGTTCATGTCCGGAATGCCGGAGCTGGACACATATGGTAACTTCATAGCAAAGCTGATAAGGGAGTTCAGGTTCCCGTTCAGCGATATACACAGGCTCACCTCGGCGAACGCGGCAGCCGCTTTCGGCCTCGGGAAGAGGATTATAGAAGAAGGCGCCCCGGCCACGATGACGCTCCTTGACATGAACCCGGAGACCATAGCGAGGAAGAACATGAGGACGAACTGCGGATGGAGCGCATACGAGGGAATGGATTTCCCGGGAAGATGCAAGGCGACGATAGTCAACGGAAAGGTCGCCTACAACGGAAAAGCGTGAAAGGCCAACTTATAAAAATACTTCGCATATTATAATAACCTAAGGGCCCGTGGTCTAGTTGGCTATGACATCGCCTTGACGTGTCTGTTCCATTGGAGTTGACTCAAAATGGCGGGGATCGCCGGTTCGAATCCGGCCGGGCCCATTTCTCCAACATTTAAATTCCGGTCCGAAATAATGCTATAGTGGTCACATGCAACTTCTTAGAAACGACGTCGAGAAGATTATGAAGAAGGAGAAGCTCGACGTATCCCTTATGGAGAAGCCCCCGAAGCCGGAGATGGGAGACCTCGCTTTCCCGTGCTTCTCCCTTTCAAAGGAGTTCAAAAAGGCGCCACCTGAGATTTCAAAAGACATTGCAGGCAGACTGAAGCCTTCAGGAGCCGTGAGGGAGATAAAGGCGCTCGGCCCCTATGTCAACTTCTACGGGGACTGGAAGAAGCTCGGAAAGTCCGTGATAGATGAGGTGAGGAAGAAGGGGAGGAAGTATGGTTCGGGCACGCCAAAGGCCAGGACGATGATGGTCGAATTCTCCCACCCGAACACGCACAAGGCGTTCCACATAGGCCACACGAGGAACATCATACTCGGCGAATCCCTCTCTAGGGTGCTCCATTTCGCAGGCTATAAGGTCGCGAGGGTCAACTACCAGGGAGACATCGGGCCGCACGTGGCAAGGTGCATATGGGGGCTCCTGAACCTTGACCTCATAGAGCCCAGGGAAGGCAAGGGCAGATGGCTTGGAGAGATGTATGCCAAGGCGAGCCAGGAGGCGAAGAACTACAAGGTGGAGCTCGCCATAAGGGAGATAAACAAGAGGCTGTACGCGGGTGACGCCAAGCTGGTGAAGCTATGGAAGAAGACAAGGCAGTGGAGCCTCGACTACTTCGACTCCATATACGCTGATTTCGGCGTCAAATTCGACAGATTATACTTCGAGAGCGAGGTTGAAGGGCCGGGAATAAAACTTGCCGGGAAGCTTGAAAAGGAGGGCGTGGCGAAGAGGAGCGACGGCGCCATAGTGATGGACCTCGAGGAGCACGGCCTTGGCATATACGTGCTCCTGACGCAGGACGGTACTCCATTGTATTCGATAAAGGACTTCATACTCGCGGCGCTCCAGGACAAGGAATACAATCCCGAGAGGATAATCCACGTCGTGGGCTCCGAGCAGGACCTCCACTTCAGGCAGCTAATAAAGAGCCTTCAGACGACCAACCCCAAGGTTGCAAGGAAGGAATACCATCTCTCATACGGGCTCGTCAACCTGGAGTCGGGGAAGATGAAGTCCAGGGAGGGACAGGTCATACTCTACGAGGACCTCAAGTTCAAGACGCTGGCCCAGGCGAGGAAGGTGACTTCGATGAAGAACCCCAAGCTCTCAGAAAAGGAGCTCGATTCGATATCTGCATCCGTCGGCATGGGAGCACTGAAGTACGACATGATAAAGGTCTCTCCCGAAAAGACCATAGTGTTCGACTGGGACAGGGCGCTCTCGTTCGAGGGGAACAACGCCCCGTACCTGCAGTACACGCATGCGAGGTGCTGCGCCCTGTTCAGGAAGGCGGGGCTGAAGGATGTCCGGACTTACGATGCATCTGTGCTGTCAGGCGACAGGGAAACAGCTCTCATTAAGAAGATATCGGAACTGCCTGACGTGGTTTGCAAGTCTGCAAAGGAGATGAGGCCGCACCTCATAGCCACGTACGCCTACGACCTCTGTGACGCATTCAACGAGTTCTACCAGTTCGTGCCCGTGCTGAAATCGGGCAAGAAGGAGACGCAGGCGAGGCTTGCGCTCGTCGGCGCCGCCAGGACGTGCATAGAGAACGCGCTCACGCTCCTCGGCATAGGCGCGCCCGAGAGGATGTAAGCTCAGAAGAGCATTCTATCGACCTTTCTCACTAGTCCGGCCATAAGAAGAATGCCCATTATGGTCAGCCCTGCCGACATGTACAGATACGACGACCATATGTCATAGAACCCGTAATCGTCGGGCGCCATGCTGTAGCCTATGAATATGCTTGTCCCCGTAACCAAAAGGAGCGCTGCCGCAAACGACATGGCGATCTTTATGACCGTTTTTCTCATCAATTATCACTTTTAGCCGAAACAATATTTAAGGAAAGCGCAACGAATTAATTAATAGATATTATGGCTGACCCGAAGATCGTCGAGTACGTGCAGACCAGCCTCTCAGAGGGCGTGCCGATAGACGAGATAAGAAGAGCGCTGATGGATCAGGGATGGGCAGACTACGAGATAGAAGAGGCGCTCTCGACTGCGCAGCAGGCCAGCCCGGCCGCCCGGCCGGAGGCCGGAGGCCAGCAGAAGCAGTCCGAGTCATTCTCCGTCATGCTTAACAGGATAATGTCCGCAACGGAAAATGAGTACAGTACCTATTACGTGTACAAAGTTATACTCGAGGTTGTCGCATTCAGCATAGCTTCGCTCCTGCTCATACTGGTAGGGCTTCCTTTCTACATCCCTGTGATAGCGATCGTGATAATGGTTCCTGTCGCATACATGCAGATATCAAGGGTCAGAAGCAAAGCGAATACCACTGCATAGATAGAACGAATCTTACATGAAATCTAGCAGATTTATATTGGAGAACATCCAAACATTTATCAATGGAAGCAAAACTCGCATGTCTGACCGGAATCCTTATGCTCGTAATCCTCGTCAGCGGGTGCATAGGCGGGGACCCTAACCAGGTGACAGACACAACGGGCGACCAGGGCGGCGTCTGCAACGCGCCGAAGAAGATGATAGGAAACATCTGCTGCTACGACGAGAACGACAACGGCGTGTGCGACATAGAGGACGTGGGATGCCCTTCATCATGCGATGACGACAATCCGTGCACCACTGACTCTTGCTCTGCTGACACTGACTTCAAATGCGTCCACGAGGCAGAGGCGCCATGCTGCGGGAACGGAGATTGCGAGCCAAACGAAGAGCATGCAAACATATGCCCCGAGGACTGCACGGTGATAGACATCAGCGAGTTCGCATACATGGGCACCCCGGACTACATGGACGGCAGCAAGTTCGTATTCATACACACGGGCTCGAGCGAGACGGAGCAGAGGATGTTCTACCTCAACATATCCGCAGGGCCTGAAGGAATGGAGAACATAAGGTACACGTTCGAGTGCAACTCGAGCCAGCACGAGGAGCTGGACAGCATAAACTCCGAGCCTGACAACGTCACAGACGAGCTCGACATAAAGATAAACAAGCTCGACGAGGAGAACTATCTGGTATACACCAACTTCTTCCTCCACAGGTCACCGACATACTCAAGGGACATAGACGAGCTCGAGGGCAACGAGGATGCCTCGTTCCACTTCAGCATAAAGAAGAAGTTCCCGCAGAAGAGGGACGAGCTGACATGCCTTGTGAAGCTCTACTTCATGAGCCCGAGGAAGATAATCCACAGGTGGCTGGAGATATCCTATATCTGATTACACAAAGCCTCTTCCGGGCCTAACTATTTAAACCTACTGCTTCTATACAAATAGATATCAACCCGGAGATGAGTCGGGCGAAAAGCCGTCCCGCAATCTGGGAAGAGGTGATAAAATGGCATTCAAGTTAGTGATATCAGACCCTAAGACCAGGAAGACCTACCAGAAGGAAGTATCAGGCGAAGGCATACTCGGCAAGAAGATAGGGGACAAGATAGAGGGCTCCGCGGCAGGCATGGGCGGCTACGAGCTGCAGATAACCGGCGGGACCGACAACGACGGTTTCCCCATGAGAAAGGACGTCGAGGGAAGCGGAAGGAAGAAGATACTCCTCTCAGGCGCGCCAGGCTACCATCCGAAGCTCGAGGGGCAGAGGAAGAGGAAGTCGGTCAGGGGCAACACAGTCTCGGACGACCTCGCACAGGTGAACACTAAGGTCGTTAAGGCAGGAAAGGAGCCGCTTGACAAGATATTCGGCGCAGGCGAGACGAAGCCGGCTGAAGGCGCAGAGGAAGCAAAGCCTGAAGAGAAGCCCGCTGAGGGAAAGAAGGAAGAAGCGCCAGCCGAGGAGAAGTCCGAAGGGTCCGAAGAAAAGAAAGAATAAAAGATTTCAATAATGAAAACAACTCTTCACGCGTATCTTTGAGGTGGCAGATTATATCTGTCTGCTATCTCCTAGCCAGGATGCCAGCTTCTCGAGCGCATTTCTCCTGTGCGAGACCTTGTTCTTCTCTTCCATTCCCATCTCGGAGAACGTCTTATCGTATCCTTCCGGGATGAATATCGGGTCCCAGCCGAAGTCGTATCCCACCGTGACGCTACTACTTATCCTTCCTTTGACGCTTCCTTTGAACGATGTGACCTTTCCGTCGGAATCGCAGTAGGACACGACGCAGACGGCTTCGGCAGCAGGACTCTTGCCTGAAACGAATTCCACTATGCCCTTCGTGCCTATGGACTCCAGGAAGTGCTTGACGAGCGCACCGGGATAGTCATTCATCACGCCTATGTGAAGGCCCGTGTCCTCCACGATGAGAGGTCTTCTGAGTTTCCTGAAGGCCTGGAGCGCCTTGTACCTTGAGACGGTCTCCACGTCCCTGTCCTGAATCTCATCGAGTTCCATCTCCTCCTGGCGAACGTCGATTGCCTTGTATGACAGTATCTCCCTCGCCTCCCTGACTTTTCCCTCATTCCCGGTCACGAAGATTATTTCCACATCTACCAGCTCTCCCATACGAAATCGAAATCCTGAGATTCCGGGTCCTTATCCTCGCTTCTCATCCAGTACAGCATCATTATGGCACCTGTGAGTATGCCCCCGAGATGGCCGAAATTGGCTATGCCCTCCTGGAAGCCGAACATGCCGGAGAACAGCTCGAAGACGACGAAGAACGCAACGAGCAGTGCTGCCGGCACGGGTATCCCGGGGAATACGAAGAGTATGTTCTTCGGATACTTGAACGCGTATGCGGTAAGGACGGCGAAGACCGCGCCGCTCGCACCCAGAAGCGGGCGGGTGAGGTCGCCGAACATACCCGCAAGCGCTATGTGAAGGAGGGCCGAGCCTATTCCTGAGACTATGTAAAGCGTCAGGTACTTCTTCCATCCGAGAACCCTCTCCATCACGCCCCCGAATATGAATAGGCCTATCATGTTGAATCCTATGTGGCTGATGTTCGCATGAGCGAACATGTACGTTATGAACTGCCAGTAGAGCCCATACTTGAAGACAAGCGACGGCGTGAGCCATAGGAGTGACTCCACCGGAGGGAATATGATTTCTAGCAAGAACACCAAAAAGCATGCGGCAATCAGCGCGACGGTCACCTTAGGATAGCGGGAATCACTCATATGAACACCATGTTTGCCTGGAACTATATTTATTAGGCGGACGCTAAATTAAAAATGGAGGTGTTTTATGGCCCAGAATGCTGAAATAGTTAGCAGGATAGTGGCTGCCGTAATAGACGTGATCATCCTCGCAGTGGTATTCGCAATCATCGCGCTCCCGTTAGGGGTGCTTGCGATGTTCAACCCGATGACCTATGCGACTAACCCAATGGCTGCCGCTCAGGCTGCTGGTGCTT
>CAZGWZ010000019.1:0-12531 GCA_964529545.1 uncultured archaeon | reverse complement strand
CTTCCCGTAATATGGATAATAGCTGTAGTGGTGGTGGTAGCGGTTGCCGGTGTGGGCTTCTACATGTACAAGAAGACCAGCGTCGAAAGCGACTCAGGATCGGGGTATTTCGACTCCATGGAAGGCTCCTAGAACATGTTTAAATATCTCATTACAACTATTATTATCATAACCATGGGTGTAAAATGGAAAAGAAAGGGCAGGCTGAATTCGCACTTATTCTTGGGTTAATCGTAATTGTCGCTTTGGTCGCCGTCTATAGCACAAGCTTCATATCGCCACCGACGATAAGCCAGTCTGCCATGTCAGACGAGCAGCGTGCCGTCGCGAGCTTTGCAACAGACCTCGTGAGGGATGCAACAGTGAGCACGATAAACGAGCTGTACAGAAACGGCGGCTATCTGGACACTGACACTCTCCCATTAGGTTCGGTGACCACCAAGGGGTTCGGGAGGGTCGCATACTGGCAGATGTGCGAGAGCTACGTCGCGCCCGACCTCGAGGAGAACCTTAAGCGGGGAATAAAGGCGTACATAAACAGCCACCTAAATGACGTCGAGACCTTTGCGGGAAATACCGCTGCATTCTCAAAGGCGGCGCTTGACATCCAGACGGAGGTCTACGCAAACAGGATATCAGTCACCGTGAACCTTCCGACCGTATACGAGGGCGCATCGCTGGAGCAGCCATACAGAGCCGACGTCTACACGAAGTTCGGGAGGGTCGCTGACTTCGCGGAGAACTTCGCCAAGATGGAGGCCGAGCTCCGCATGCTTGACAACCACCTCATATCGTCACTCAGCCAGTCAAGCGAATACTCGTCATGCTGGATACCGTTCGGGATAGGGAACGCTAACATGCCCCACACCATAACATGGATGGAACTCAAGAACTGCATGGAAGACCACATAAGGTACTCGCTGTCCAACACTCAGATAGGAAGGGAGATACCCCTCACCGAGGATGATAATATAGCAAGCTTCCACTACGGCGGATGGGAGGGAACAGGAAGGGAGTTCTTCTTCGTCCCGGGAATAAACATATACGACCCGGTAACAGGCCAGATCACAGGAAGCGACAGGTTCAGCGACCTTGAGATAAGCTTCTACTTCGGAGATGACGACGGCCTGGACAACACCGAGTTCTCCGCGCCAGAGATGCTTGAGATAAGCGAACTGAACGGCGAGTTCACGAATTACTTCTACGGACTGATGAAGGTGCTACAGTACGCCCAATCCTACAGCGTCAAGTATCCTGTCGTCGTCAACGTCTGGGATGAGAGCACCAGAAGCTCCCTGCAGTTTGCAGCCTACGTCTACATGGAAGATAATGTCGTCGGAAAGGGGTGCACGTCACCTCCCACTCTTCCCGAACCGACATATGGCGGTGACGGAAGCCGGACCGGCCAAAGATGCCAGTCGGCAGCGACCGAGCGTGCAATGATTACAATAGAGTACGAGAGCGGGGAGCCGGTGTCGAACGTCCCTGTATACTACGGGGGCTGCAACCTCGGCCTCACAGATGCCGCCGGGAAGATACACGCGAGCATAGCACCGGAGATGTTCGCAGGCCTTACAGTCGAGGCTGACGGAAACTACTTCACGGAATGCTACGGTTATCAGGACATGGAGCTTGTTACAATGAAGATACCAAAGAGCAGGCTCATCACCTTCATATTCAAGAAGGTCCCGATAACAAAGGACTTGGCAACGAACACGTACAGTGTCCAGACACCAGTCAATGCAGGAGGGAGTGACTTCATAACTGCCGAAATTTCCAGGTATGCCAACATCTGCGATGCGGGAACCGTTGTCGCTATGAACCTTGCGGATGATGGTGCCAAAACAGGCAGCAAGATGCTGAAGATGCCCTTGGGTGAATACTCAGGGACAATAATAACAAGGGACGGGAGTGCTATAACAGGTATGGTCTCGGTGGACGCTTTCAATCCATCGGGCTCGACCGTATACGTATACGCGCCAAGTCTCGAGGGCTTCGGGACGGAGACCGACATGGGAACCGAGTCCGAGAACATAAAGAGTCTGTTCGAGAGCTGCGGAATCAAGGTACTCTCAGACAACTTCCAGACAGTGGGGTCATGCCAATGGTCAGTGATATGAGGAGCCTGGCACTCAAGGTAATAGCATGCGTATGCATATACCTCTTGGCTAGCATTAGCACTGCATCGGCAATCGAGATATCCATCTACAGGCAGATAATGAGCGGCGGCAACCCTGTGCCTTCGGGCCAGCCGCTAGTAATAGAAGACCTCAACACTGGAGATGTAATAGAAAAGACATTCGAATTCATAATAGACCCGGCTGACAACAGATACGAAAACGTCGAGGTCAAGATCAGTGTGACGGGAAAGGACCCTTCATATAATGTGAAGAGGATATTCCTGTTCAAATGCAAGGACAACAATCCCCTCGACTGCGTCGACTATTCGCCAGTCGAGGCCGTGGACACGCTCTCTGGCCAGAAGGGCACATTCTACTGGAAGGACGTCTCCAGGAACACTGAGGCCAACTTCCTGACGCTTGTCAAGATAAAGCACAAGGACTACAACACGGAATCCTGGATAGGGTACTGGGACCATGCCAAGAGGAACAGCATACAGGACTTCGACCATGAAACATATGAGATATCCGATCTGAGCGTGTACGCAGATGTCGGCAAGAGCCCCGAATGGATAAAGGAATTCATACTCAGGCATTACATGATACCAATGAACTGGGTCGACCACGTCGATCTCGGAAGCGTCAACGGAAAGGAGGTTGACCTCATGTACGAGCTCGTCTCAGACAAGGAAACCATGGAAACGAGCACATTCAGCAAGTTCAAGCCTGACGGCAACACGATAAAGAGCAGTCCCAAGGATTACCTCATGGTATTCGGAGAGGGCAGCCTTTCCAACCCGTTCACGTTCTTCTCCAACACTGCGCCTCCATGCGGCGACGGCCAGTGCGACATTGGAGAGAATCCGGAGATATGCTGCCTCGACTGCGGGTGCTCGCAACAGGATGAGGAGTGCACGCTGGATGTCAACTACTATCCGAATGGGGTGTGCCACGAATGCGGCGACGGCACAATCGATCCCACGGAAAACGGCTCCACGTGCTGCGTGGATGCAGGGTGCAGCGACATAGCATCTGATGCATATTGCGACACCTCTGAGAACGAGGACGGCTTTTGCGTGACGCCCGTGTGCCCGGATGGCGTGTGCGAGCCGACAGAGGATTCCGCTACATGCGCTCCTGACTGCTTCGACACAGAGGGGAAGACATGTAAGGATGTGTTCGGTGAAGACTACTACTATCAGAATCAGGAATGCGTAAGGGCCGTATGCGGAAACGGAGAATGCGAGCTCGCCGGTGGCGAAGGCGGCGAGAACTGCTGCGCTGACTGCCAAGGCACATCACCGTGCCCCGGTGGCAAGTACTGTGACGACAGCGTTCCTAGAGGCGTCTGCACGCTCCCGAACTGCGGTGACGGCAGGTGCGAGGAAGAGGGCGGCGAGACTTATGAGAACTGCTGCGCTGACTGTGACGACTGCCCAAGCGGTATGACCTGCGGAACAAGCGGAGCGGTCCCGGGCGGTATGTGCTATTCATGCGGCAACGGCGTCTTCGAGGATCCGATAGAGAGCAGCTCCAACTGCTGCTCTGACGCTGGATGCGACGTGGGACAATACTGCACAATATCGAATAACTGCGTCCCCCACTCCCAGATGAGTTTCACGGTCTCGATGCTTCCAACGCAGATAGACTGCACGCAGGCAGACTCCACCGCTGAGGTAAGGTTCACGCCAGTCAACGGGCCTATGGAGCTCGAAAGCTACGACAGGGTCTCCTACATATACGAAGGCTCCATGTACTCTTTAACAGGATGCAGCGTGCAGGGAGACATGTACGTCTGCCCGTTCCCTCTGGCAGGCTCTGATACGTTCAGGGGCTGCTATGGAGGCACCGGCCTCAAGGACGTAAGCTTCGTGCTCTCTGTGAAATATTACGAGGATGCTGAAGGCAGGCAGAACGGCAAGCTCAAATACAAGGAGCTCAACATGCCATTCTCGGTAAACATCATGAAGGCGAGGGCATGGTCATGCACGCCCGACGGCACGTGCAGCGAATCTGACGGAGAGACGAGCGCCTCATGCTGCTACGACTGCGGGTGCGACGGAAGCAGCGTATGCACCGCCACAGGATGCAGGAGCGAGGGCGACATAACGCTTACAAAGATAAGCGTGCCAAGAAGAAGCGAGATAGACTGCAAGAACGCACCTGATGAAGACATGGGATTCACGCTGAGCCTCAGAAACATACCTGACAGCTCCGATGACCCATTCGACATAGTCTCTGTGTCACTCGAATACGATCATCCTGACGAAGGCATGACTGTCTACAACAGCAACGACATCCCCGGATTCTCATGCACGCCTGTAACAAACGATGAAGGAAACTTCGTCGGAATAATAGACTGCACCATGCCTGTGGCATACTTCCCTGCATGCTCCGATGCGACAGAACAGGCTGACATGTGGCTGAACCTCGGTATAGTTGGCGGAGGCCTCTCTACTACATATGTCCCCTACATAGGAAAGATTGTGAGAAGCGACAACCTGAATTTCGCTTACATATACGGCCTGCCGATGTGCGGTGACGGGAAACCGGATCCGGAGCTCGGCGAGACCGAGGACAACTGCTGCGCTGACATGGGATGCGCGTCCGAGGACGAGATATGCACGTCCGAGGGCTCATGCCAGCCAAGTGACGTGATCGGGCTCGAGATGACCATAGACCCGGTGATAGACTGCAACACCGACAGCGAAGACGCTAAGGTCACGATAGAGCTCGACATGAAGAACGGTATATTCCCGTTCACTGGAGGAAGCGGTGTGATGCTTGGTAGCTTCTATCTTAACGGCAAGAGGATAGAGGAGATGGGAGGTCACTGCGCGCCAAGAGGCGGATACGGAAGTGGAGCGTGGGACTGTGAGGTGCCGATATCAGAATTCATACCATATTGCTTCGAAGCCGGAAGCCACACCGAGAGCGGATCGTATCCGCCGATAGAGGCTTCAACAGAAATCACATGGCAAGATGCAGGTGGCTCAACCGTGACCCTTCCTGTCGCAGAGAGCCTTTCATTCACGATAGATGCCAGGGAATGGGAATGCAACGGGAACGGCAACTGCGAGGAGCGCCTTGGAGAGACTAAGGACAACTGCTGCTGGGACTGCGGATGTCCGCCCAGCAATGACGGCACCCAGCAGGTGTGCACAAGGGACAGCAACCTGATATGCGTGAACCCATACTATGACGTATTAATAGAGGTGACCCCGAGCCCGGAGGCCGGCCTCAACTGCAGGTCGCCTTCAGAAGACGACGACCTCAGGCTCGACATAGAGTTCACGAACCATCCATATGAGATAGACTTCCTCAGGTGGGTCATAGAATACAAGGACGGCGTCACATGGACGACTCTGACAGAACAAAACTACAATTGCGCAGAAGAGCTGGACTACTATGGTGACAGGACAGGAAACTATGTCTGCAAGGTGCCATTATACTACTTCCCGCCATGTGCCAAGAGGCCAAACGAGAACGATGGTGACACACCCGTAAGGGAACTGAAGGTAACAGCCAAGATGTTCTACACCACAATGACGGGCAAGAAGGTCATAATGGAACCATTCGACAATGCCGACGTAACGATACTCGAGTTCGGGACGCCTCTTTGCGGAAACGGTCAGTGCAACGCCGGCGAGACCAAGTACAACTGCTGCAACGACTGCGGATGCGACAGCGACGATGGCAGCATATGCACGGAATCCGGAACGTGCGTGGACTGCGGCGAGGCTATGTGTGATGTAAAGCTCGATATAGATACAGCGAACATACCGAGCGTCACGTGCCAGATGGCTCCCGGAACCATAGAGAACTACAGGATGCTCGACTACAGGTGCAACTTCCAGGAGCCGCTGACGCTTGAAGCGGCCGTAGACCCGCTTCCGGTCAACTCAATAGTCAGGAGCGGCAGCTACACGTGGACGTGGACCGATGCCGAGGGAATGATACAGGAAAGCACGTACACGAATCTCAATCCGTCCCAGACAGCGGACGGCTGGGAACTCGGATTCCATCTCAACACGGACGGATCCTTCATAATAAAGGACGACGGCGTCAAGAACACGTACCTATCCGACATAACGCTCACGATAGAATCCACGACTACCACAGGGGACAGCAAGGTCTTCAAGGTCAAGGCGGCTACTGCAGACGACGACAGGCAGAAGGTAAATGAGTACGGGATACCTCTCAAGGTGAAGGCTGTCAAGGGTGATGACCTTCTTGCATACGAGAAGGTCCTAAAGGACATGATAGAGGCCATGGACAAGGCCAACAGGATAGCGTGCAACGCCGTGGGAATACTCGCCACGTGCGTCATATGCAGCCTCATGGCAAGCGGCGAGAACCCGCAGCAGACAAAGGAGGAATTCGAGAAAGGAAACAATGAGCTCAAGGGAGAGGCCACAAAATACAATGACAAAGTAAATGCACTAGATTCTATCGAAAAAGATGGCAAAGTAGCCGACGTGTCGCCCGAGCTTAAAGATGAAATATATAATGATTTCAAAAGCGAATCAGATGTTTGTGGAGATTTGGATTTTAATCACTGCCTAATTGAAAATAAAGATTTGAATTCTCAGGTGTTTGGCAATTTGAGGGAAAAATACCTTAATGACCACATGACAAACAAACAAGGTATAATGGAAAAGTACCATTTCCCAAGCCAGACCATTGGGAACACGCCTGCACCCGCACAGCAAGGTAACATGTTCGGCAACACGAAAATGGGAATGTTCACAGAGCTCATGAATCTCGTAGATAATGGGAAGATGGTCTCTGGGTTTACGGTGAGAAACCTCATGTCTCCGGGGTTCATAGCTGGAGTGGGTGCCGGTGCCATATTCCTGGTAGCCGGATCTTCCATAGGCACGACCAACACGGAGAAGGGGAAGGACTGCCTTGACACACTGCTAGTCTATGTCTTGAGTGCGATAGGCGTCTGCGGGGCATTGGTGTCGTTTGGAAGTCCCGCTACACTGAGGCCAATCGTCAAGATGTGCGACTTCCTTGAGACGGCCCTTGGAATGCTCAAGATGGTGCTCAACATACGGACCACGGCCCTTGACTATCAGATGTGCATGGTGAGCGCGGAGGCGGAGATGTCCCGCGGACAGGCAACAGAAGAGGACCCCTACATGATGGCGCAGAGGACGACGAACTACTACCAAAAGCTCGCCAGTTGCCAGGAAAGGCTGCTAGGTAACACCGATAAGATAGTGGATGACATGCAGAAGGTCACCGAGAGTGCTACCAATCAGGGATACGGAAACAACAACCCTGGATACACAGGCTTCAAACCCAACATATTACCTGAACCATCTGGACAGACCGTGGGTGCATGTGAGGATGCCACCGCCAAGGATCTGCAGCTGCCATACTACTACCCGCCCCAGGGCACGGGATACGTAGACGCCTCCGGCAACGTCCACGGAAACTACGGGACCCTATCGATAATCGCGACATACAACGTGGATATCTTTGACGAGGCAGGAAAGACGTTGAGGAGCACATCCATCACCCCTTCGACAACTTTCAGCACGACACTGTCAGTAAACAGGGGCATGATAACATGTACAGCTGACAAGGACGGACTTCAGTGCAGGGACCAGTCAAGTGCATCAACACGGGTCACAATGCTCAATCCGACGGTGCCACTGAACAACGGGGAGAAAGGCTTTAGGATAGTGAATGGTGAAATAACCGTCACGTTATCTGGCAGGAGCTATAAATTCGACTATCTGGGGCCTTGTGATGCCGATTCTCACTGCAGCAACGGCGTGAAGGATGCCGATGAAGGAGAGGAGTATGTGGACTGCGGAGGTAACGACTGCGTGACATGCGATGCACTATGCTCAGACGGTCAAAAGAACGGTGACGAGGAGTTCACCGACTGCGGCGGCACCAATCCTAAATGTGATGAATGCAAGGCTCATTGCAATAACGGGGTTAAAGACACTGGCTTGGGTGATGGCAGGGACGAGACAGGGATAGACTGCGGCGGTGAGTGTCCGCTTAAGGATTGCTGCAAGAATGAGAAGCAGGACGAGAACGAAGATGGTGTGGATTGTGGAACTGTCTGCAATAATGAATGTTGTGACAAAGAAGCCAATTGTAAAGGCAAGGATTGCGGGGACGACAAATGTGGAGGCAGTTGCCCACCAGGTTGCGGCAGTGATGAAAAGTGCATTAACGGTAAATGTCTTGTTTGTGACTGCAGCTGTGCACAGAATACGTGTGTCGGTGAGAAATGCGACGACGGTTGTGGAGGAAAATGCGACGGTACGTTAGAACCGGACTGCTATACATATGAGTGCGGTGATTCGGCAAACGGGTGTGGCAAATGCGGTGAATTAAATGGTGAATGTCCAACCGGTAAGAAATGTGTCAACAAGGCATGCATACAGGATACGTGCGTTACTAGCGATGAATGCACCTTTGATACCCAGATATGCTCAGGCGGCCACTGCGTATCCAAGTGTCCAGATGAGAAGGCGTCCGCTGATGGAGGGCATACCGTTATTGAGTTTGCTATGGATCCAATGAATGATGCGGAAGATAATGTACAATTAAGATTCATATATGCTGACAAGGACAACAGGCCCCGTTCCGATGTGAATAAGGTCTACCTAAGGGAAGTCAACATAATGAATGGTTACGAAAAGATTACTGAATATTGGAAAACCGTAATCAAGAAAGAGACCCCCATACCGCTAACCTACGATGACCCATGGTCTGGAACCCGGGCATATTACATATTCAGATGGGCATGCCCTTGTCAAGAGTATGATATGGATAGAGGTGACCATCCGAAAGTAAATACCGTGTTCAAAGCCACGATGGAATTCAAGGACGGGACAAAATGCAATTATGACTTTACGCTCAACGTTGATAACACGGGTACTTGGAGTGGGTGTGGTTTTTGTAACATGTTTGGTACCCCGAGTGGTTATTATACTCTTGCTGACAAAAATTGATGGAAATGATTGGAAATAAAAAAAATCATAATAGGATTGGTGGGTGGATGTGCTTAGCCTTGGCTCTGGTCCTGCTGATTGCCATGCCGCATGCAGCGGATGCAGCGACTTACTACTCCATGACGCCAGGCGACGAGGTGTGCACATCCATACAGTTCGGCAACAACGGCAGGGGTGAGTACACGCTCCATGTATCAGACCCTGACGAGGACACAGAAAATCCGTGGGTGGACGTGCACTTCACGAGCCTTCTGGCAAGGCCCGACAACATAGTGATCGTACCTCTGTGCTTCAATGCCATAGGAAGGACCATAGGCGAGAGCGCGACGCTCGTCGCGACCGTCGCCGGCCCCGATGGCACGGAGAACTACGAATACGGCATATGCGTAGGCCGGCAGCAGGACGTAGATATGACCGGAACGCTTGAGGATGACCCGTGCCTTGAGATGGGACTTCACACGGACATTTTCAGCGCGGCACTGACGGAGCCTGAGCTTTACGTAGACCCCGGCGAGGAGGCCACATACACGCTAGTGCTTGATTCCTCCGTGCCCGCGACGCTTAATATAGCGAAGGCCTCCGGCGCCATGACTATAACAGCCAGCGAATCCGCAGTAGAGGCAGGCGATGCCATGAAGGAGGTCGAGCTCAGCATGGCAGCTCCCGATACTCCGGGAGAATATGACTTCAGTGTCATGGTCTCCGCAGAAGGATGCGATATAGACGACTGCAGGAGGGAGGTGTTCGGAAAGCTCATCGTGAACGATCCCCAGGAGCCGGATGGCGAGGAGGCCAGCTTCTACCTGTGGCTGACACCAAAGACCAAGAGCGTCATAGGAAAGACGGCTACTACTTTCATACTAAAGGTAAGAAACTACGGAATAGGCCAGCAGATAACAATCACCGCATCGACTGAGGAAGGACTCGACACAAACTTCGAGCCCTACACGGTATTCATAAACGAAGGCGGCGAGAAGACCGTGACACTCACCGTGCTTCCGCAGACAGATGATAAGAGGAGCTACAAGATAAACGCGGCTGCGGTCGGCGAGGACGGGTCCAAGAGGTCCGATGAGGGGTGGCTGACCATCGATGAGATGGTGGCCGACGCGGAAATCCTTGGCGAAGAAGATTTCATAGACGAGTATGAGCAAAATGAAGGGTCCACACTTGAGGACTGGGCTGAACTCGACTCCGGCACAAACTATAACACAGACGATAATGGTGATATTGACGGCGACTCTGTTTCAGGCGGCACAGAGCCGAACATGCTCCTTATGGCTGCCGTAATAGGAATAGTGATAGCAGTTCTGATCGTGGTCTTCCTCGTCTACAAGAAGATGCAGTCCGGGGCCTCCGGAGAAGGCGGATGGGGCCAGCTCGCCCAGCAATAGGCTTTATTCTGCCCTGAATCTAAGAAGGGCGGCTATCCCGCCGAGATGCAGGAACTGCTCTCCAAGCGAATGGTCTGCGGTGACGACTGAGACGCTACCCCTCATCTTCTCACAACTTTCCATGACGTCCTCGAACTCTGACATCTTCTCCCTGGAGACCACGAGCGTCTCCACGGCACCCACGTTAACTGCATTCCTGACCTCTTCACGGCCGTATGTGACGAGGCCGTCGGTCTTTATCCTCGAAAGCACCTCTTCCACCATTGCAACTTCCTTTCCTATACGACTTTCACGAAGTATCCTCTCTCCTGAGCGCTTTATTACCTCGTTTATGCCGTTTATTCCCGTGTGCGACGCACTCTCGAGCATGGCGTTTCTCAACGCACAGTTTCCCTTCTCCTTTGAATACTTCAGGAAGTTTCCCGCCTCGAATCCCGGGCCCGCTATGACGAGAGTGTCGTATCCTTCCTGGCATGAAAGGAACTTCAGCAGCTCCGAATGGTACGGCACCCTGTCCTCCGGGTCGTCACACTCTATCTTTCCTATGACCTTTATTCCGGTTCCTGAAATGAATGCCACGTCTGCCTCGTCCCTGTCCATGACACACAGGAGTATCCTGGGCTGCCTCTCGCGGGAATCCTCTATGCGCTTCATTATGCCCCTTCCCCATGACTTCTTCCCGAGGGTGATGACAGAGCCAGGCTCTATCTCGATGGTGTGGTATGAGCTTATCTTGGTGTCAGAAGGGCCTTCCATAATCTTTCCTGCTACCCTGAGCGTTCCGGTGGTCTCGTCGAACCCCTTCTTCTCCACGCCTATCCCAAGCACCATGGGCTTCTTCTCAGCAAGCCTGAACTCACCGCCAGCCTTGACCGCGACCTTCCGCATGGTACGGGTCTTGAGGAAGTCGCCGGGTGTTATTATGTGCTCCAGGTGCCAGAGGTCGTCGGCGCTCTCGACCTTTATGATCATCACGCCATGTTTCCTGTCATTCTTGACTATTTTCACGCAAATCCCCCATATGCACCGATGGTATCAATTTTAATAAATTCGCATGGGAATAATTAATATGGACGATTTTCTTGTAGCGCTCGTAGCGGTGTTCATAATACTCGGAGTTCTGATGGCGGCATCCATATGGTTTCCGTACTATCCCGATGACATGCCTGAAGACGAGAGGGTAATACACAGTTTCAGCGCCAGCCAGCTGGGCTATACTGAAAACTACGTCTCCAGAGTCCAGGAATACGGAGACTTCGGCGTCGGGGTTCCGCAGGACGAGGCCTTAAAGACCGCCCCCATGATGGAGATAACGGCCGGATTGTTCGGAGGCCAGAGCGAGGAGTTCACGATAACGGTCCCAGACTACATAATGGAATGGATAAAGGGCGGGAGCGTCACGTTCACCGTGGACGAGACCAACAAGTACGGAAACCTCGTCATAAGCTGGAACGGCGCCCAGATATACAACGGCAAGGCGTACGAAGGAAAGCATGACATAGACATAAAGACCTCCCAGATGAAGAACGAGAACACGCTGCAGGTAACGGCCGAAGGGCCTGGCCTCATGTTCTGGGCGGCGACCGTATACGTCCTCAAGGACTTCACGGTAAATGCAAATTACGGCCCTGCCAAGTTCGTGGACTTCGCGGTATCGCAGGACGAGCTGGAGACGCTGGACCACTTCGAGCTCGCATGGTACACCGAGAGCAGGAGGGGCAACCTGTCCGTCAAGATAAACGGCGAGGAGATATATAACCAGATTCCAGACAGGGACGAGTCCATATCCTTCACGGATGCCGACCTGTACGATGTTGCGCTGAAGCCGGGCAACAACAGGCTGACGTTCGCTGCCATAAACGGCTCCTTCAAGCTCGACGACGTGGTCGCAAACACATACATATCCAAGAGCCAGAACGTGGTGCGAGAGAGGATGGACCTGGAAAGGGCGCAACTGGACGCCATGAGGGCAAGGGGAAGCGTGCTCAAGATATACATAAACAAGATAGAGAGGAACGGAAGGATAACCCT